>USHA01000022.1 GCA_900554325.1 uncultured Collinsella sp. | reverse complement strand
GCCTGCCTGTCGGGTGCCGTGCCCCACCACTACACCGGCACGTTCTTTGGGTCCGTCATGGTCGACGGCCACGACACCTGCGAAGTCTCGCTCACCGACGTCTCGCAAATCGTCGGCAGTGTGCTGCAGGATATCGACACGCAGATGGTCGCTTCGGTCGTCGAGGACGAGATGCTCTTTGGCCTCGAGAACTTTGGCGTTCCCCACGACCAGATCGAGCAGCGCGTGAGCGAAACGCTCGAGACCGTCGGCATCAGCGACCTGCGCGACCGCGAGATCGCCACCCTCTCGGGCGGACAGAAGCAAAAAGTGGCCATCGCCGCCATCCTCGCCATGCGTCCGCGCGTCTTGGTTCTCGACGAGCCCACCGCGGCACTCGACCCCGCCAGCTCCACGCTGGTTTTCGAGACCCTGCGTGAGGCCAACCGTGCACTCGGCATCACCATCGTCGTCGTTGAGCAAAAGGTCGCCCTGCTTTCGGAGTACTGCAACCGCGTGCTCGTGCTCAATCATGGCGAAATCGCGCTGCAGGGCGAGCCACACGAGGTCTTCGCGCATACCGACGAGCTCCGTGCCATCGGCGTCGACTGCCCTCGCGTCACGCGTATCTTCAATAGCCTCGAAACCGATGGCCTGGTAAGCGGCACCCCCTGCTTGGATGTCGATGAGGCCGAGCGCCTGATTTCGGGCATCGTCGACCCCGCACACGCGGCTATCGAAGCCCAGGCGCCCGCCGGTTCCCCGCATGCACCGTCGTTGCGTCCTCATGCCAAGGACGCCGAACCCGTACTCACCTTCGACCATGTTGAGTTTGCCTATCCCAATGGCGGAGCCGCCGTACACGACCTTAGCCTGACGCTCTATCCTGGCGAGCTCGTGGGCATCGTCGGCCAAAACGGCGCCGGCAAGACCACGCTCACCAAACTGCTCACAGGCCTGCTTAAGCCCGCCTCGGGCAGCGTGCGCGTCACGGGACTGGATACCGCAGCCGTTCCCACGAGCCGCATCGCTCGCGAGGTCGCGACCCTCTTCCAAAACCCCGACCGCCAGATCTGCAAGGACACCGTGCTCGACGAGGTCGCCTTTGGCTTGGAGCTTGGCGGCATGGACCGTGCCGAGGCTCTGCGTCGTGCCCAACTCGTCATCGACCGCTTTGGCTTGCCGGCCGACGAGGCGCCCTTCTCGCTCTCGCGCGGTCAGCGACAAATGGTGGCGCTTGCCTCCGTCGTAGTGGTTGAGCCCAAGATCGTCGTGCTCGACGAGCCCACGAGCGGCCTTGATTACCGCGAGTGCATGACCGTCATGGAAACGGTGCGCACCATGGCCGAGCGCGGTTGCGCCGTTATCATGGTTTGCCACGATATGGAAGTCGTCTCGGATTTTGCCGAGCGCATTGTGGTAATGGCCGACGGTCGCATCCTCGACCGCGGCCGCACGCACGAGCTATTCTCGAACATCGATCTCATGCGGCGTGCCTACGTGGAGCCTCCCCAGGTTATTGAACTATCGCGCCGTCTGGCATCTTCCGTCTCGCCCGCTTTTGCGCAGGTGAGCGAGGTCACCGATGTCGTTCGAATTACCAAGGAGATGGTCCACCGTGGTTAACGTCATCGACTACATGCCGGGCGATACGCTACTGCATCGCCTGAACCCCGTCGTCAAACTGGGCCTCGCCGCCGCCATCATCGTCGGCATCTTCTTGTCCGACACCTACGTGGCGCTGTTGGGCTTTTTGGCACTCACCCTTGCGCTGGGTGCCTATGCCGGTGTCATCGACCGTCTGCTCTCGCTGCTCAAGTTGCTGATTCCGCTCGCGCTTATCATGCTGGTGCTCCAGCTGGCCTTTATGCGCGATGGCAACGTGGTGTGGAACTTTATCACCGACACGGGTCTCATCACAGGATCGAAGGCCTGCCTGCGCCTGCTGGGCGTGGCGTTACCACTCATCCTCATGCTCATGGTGACCAAGCTCAACGACCTTGCCAACGCCTGCGTCGAGGTGCTGCACGTGCCGTATCGCTATGCCTTCACCTTTACCACGGCGCTGCGCTTTGTGCCGGTGTTTGGTCAGGAGATGAACGCCATCATGGAGGCGCAGACCGCACGCGGCGTCGAGTACGACACCAAGAACCCCATCAAGAAGCTTAAGCTCATGCTGCCACTGTGTGTGCCACTGCTCATCTCGAGCGTGGGCAAGACCGATGCCACAGCCTTGGCGGCAGAACAGCGCGGCTTCTATCTGCGTACGCGCGCCAGCTCGTACAAGCGCTACCCCATCAAGGGCCTGGACATCGCCGTACTCATCGTCAGCATCGCCCTCATCGCCATCGGCTTCCTGTTCTAGTTCACCACCGACAGCAACCGCCCAACGCAAAAGGCCTCGGCTCGCACCAAACGAGCCGAGGCCTTTACTGTTTCACCAGATAAAACCTACCAAAATTAACCTGTCCCTTTTTGACAGGTCGGAAGCTAGAGGCGGTAGGGAGCGCCGCTGCGGATGATGGATTCGCGCACCAGGACATCCATGGCGTCGAGGGTGATCTCGGGCATCTCTCGGTACTTTTGCAGCACCGAGAGCTCGGTGCAGGCCAGAATGACGCGGTCGCAGCCGCTACGGGCAAACTCCCACATCACGCGGTCGAACTTATCCATATCGGGCTCACGCCCGGCCTTCACATCATCGTAGATAAGCGACATCACATCGTTCTGACGTTTCTCGCTGGGATAGACAACCTCAACACCCGCAGCCTTACATTCGCGGCCGTAGACGCCCGCGCCCACGGTGCCATCGGTTCCCATAATGCCAATCTTGTGCACCGGCTCGGCCGGCATACTCAGGTTGGGATCGAACTCGCACTCCCCCATCACCGCACCGGCCAGAGCATAGCGCACCGACTCACGCGGCATGTGGATAATCGGCACCTTCGTAAACGACTGGATCTGGTCGTAGAAGTAGTGCGACGTGTTGCAGGGAATGGCAATGTGCGCACAGCCCAGCGACTCGAGTGCCTGGGCGCACTCTTTCATGGTCGCCAGCAGCTTGGCATGCTCGCCGGTCTTAATGGCCAACGTGCGGTCGGGCATGGTCGACTTGGAGAGCACCACCATGTCGATATGTTCCTGATCGCAGGCAGCAGCCGTATGACGCACCACCTGGTCGTAGTAATACGACGTGGCCTCGGCGCCCATACCGCCGATAACTCCCAGCTTTTCCATCGCCGCCTCCTTGGTGACGCTTGCGCAATTGCGCGTATCATACCCGCGCCCGCCCGAAGCAAACCGGACGGGCGCCGCGCTCATCTACTTGTAATACGTCTTGAACAGCTTAAAGTGGCGCAGCTTGGTGTGCCACATGCGCAGCCAGCGATTAAAGACAAAGTCGCCCTTCATAAACGAAGGGTCGGCGCCCTTGCCTTCCTTGTCCAGGCGATGCACCTTAGCGCGCAGCTCGGGATCCTTGACGTACTTGTCGACGACGCCCATGGGAACGACCATCCACAGCGCCTCGTCCTGTGCCGTCACAAACTCCGGCTCAAACGGGCGGTCGAACACATACTCGTCCACCACATACTTGGCAACGTTAAAGCCGCTGTTGGTAACGTAGTAGTTGCTGCGGCCCTGGCGCGTGTTGAAATCGAAGAACTTAAACGAGCCGTCGCGCTCGTCGTACTTAACGTCAAAGTTGGAATAACCTACAAAGTTCAGGTCCTCGAGCAGCTTGCGCACGCCGCCCATGAGCTCGTCATTGGGCTCGGTAATGATGCAGGCATGGTTGCCGACACCGTGAGGCTGATGCTCCTCGAGCAGCACGTGACCCAGGCACATCATGCGGACCTTGCCGTTGCGGTCGGAATAGCTGGTGAGCACGCGCATGTACTCGTCGTTGCCGGGCACGCGATCCTGCAAGATCAGGTCGTCGGTGTAGCCGCTGGCATACGAATCGCGAATGACCTGTTCCAGCTCGGCGCGGTCGGCAATCTCATAGGCCTTCTTCTGGCCCTCGAACTCATGCTGCCACCACATGATGCCGTCAGAAGGCTTCAGAATCATCGGGTAAGGAAAATCGATCTGGTCGAGCACTTCGGCAGGCGCCTCACCCTGGGCGTTCAGCATCGCCATGGTGAAGGTAAAGGTGTGCGGATAGGGCACGCCATGCTTCTCGCACAGCTCGTAGAAGATCTCCTTCTTCTGGCACTGCTCAAGCATGCTATAGGGAGCGTAAGGCGCGACGATGTTATCCGCCAACTCATGGGCATCCTTGGCTTGAGCCACGAGAGCGACATAGTTGTCACCACAGCCCACAAGGACAATCGTCTTATCGGCATGCGCTTGGGCAATGCCGTTGACGGTTTTGAGCATCACGGGCATGGTATCGATATCCACGTTGGGCGTGTAGTCGATAATCTGGCTGCGGTACGCGGGACCCGTCTGATACTTGCCAAAGACCAGACTCTTGACCTGGTACTCCTCGTAGAAGGCACGCGCCACCGAATAGGCGTTGATGTCGCCACCAAGCAGCACGGGAATGAACTCGCGCTCTGTAAATTGCAATGCCATGGAAACTTCCTATCATGAACTGCCCACACAACGGGCGGTCTTTGCGCAACTGATTTATTCTAGCGTGCCAAGCCGCCGGCGCCCAAAGCTCCACCGTATCTATGGCAATCAACGTAATTGTCCAGCACGAAGGCCAGCACGAAGACGGCGCTCACCGTTGTATGACAATGGGCAATGAACCTACCATTGTTGTAGGATTCAACATGTTGCCCGCCCCGTCGAAAGGTGCACCGTGCCCCAGGCTCATCCGATCAACAACCCCATCATTGACGCCGCCAAGCGCGAACTTGCGGATCGTGCCCAGACGGCAGTTCCCCTACGCACCGCAAACGATGCTTACAACGGGCCTGCCCGTATCGTCTCAATCAACACGTCGGAGCACAAAGGCACTCGCAAGTCGCCCGTCGCCGATGGACGCGACACCGTCATCGAGCAATTTGGCCTCGCTACCGATGCGCACGCCGGACATTGGCACCGCCAGGTCTCTTTTTTAGCCGCGGAGTCCATCCAGACGGCGCAGGCACGCGGGCTCGACGTACACGAGGGTGACTTTGGAGAGAACTTCACCACGCAAGGCATCAATCTACTCTCGCTCCCCCTGGGAACGCAGCTCAAGATTGGCAACGATGTCCTGGTCGAAATCAGTCAGATCGGTAAGGTCTGCCACACCCGCTGTGCCATCTACTATCTCGCCGGCGACTGCATCTTTCCCCACGAGGGCGTTTTTGGCGTGGTGCTAAAGGGCGGAGAGGTCCATACCGGCGACGAAATCCAGGTGGTCAAGCTCGGCGACGGCACTTGCTCGTTCACCCCCGCCGAGGCGCTCGAAGAGATTGAGCAGGCTCGCCAGGAGGGCACGCTGTAGTTGTAAAACCCCACGTTGAGATAGCTTTTACAGCCCAAAGCTCCTCTTAAACAGGCCCCCGTAACGTTAAAGTTGAACTCTATGGTTTCTCAACAATTCATCATAACTGCAGGTCAAAGCCAAAGCCTCAAGTTCAACTTGACCCTTTGGGACCTTTAAGGTTCAAGTTGAGGTCGAAAGCAGTAGTAGAATACCGTTCGAACCATAACCTACGATTGATTGCAGAGGGACTGGATGCAGCATTCGAATCATCGCACCGCAGCGCTCATTGCGTCGAAGCCGGCTCGTATCATCACGAGCGCCGTGCTCGCCGTTGCGCTGACGGCCACGCCGATGCTCTCCCCCGTTGCGGCGTATGCCGCCTCGCAGGCAACGCAGGACCAGCTTTCCGCAGCCCAGCAGAAGATCGAAGCCGCCACGAGCGCCTACAACGACGCCCGCACCAAACTCGATGACCTGCAAAAGCAGATTGACTCCAATGAGGCAAGCATCGAGGAAATCGAGGCTAAGCTTCCCGAGCAGCAGGCCAAGGCAAGCTCCGCCATGCGCGATCTGTACAAGTACCAGAAGGGCACTAACCCCATCGTGAGCTTCCTGGTCAACGCGCAGAGCCTGGGTGAGTTCATCACGACCTGCAAATACACCAACCAGATCACGAGCTCGAGCGTCGACGAGATCGAAGAGCTCAATAATATGCAAACCGAACTCGAGCAGAACAAGGCCGAGCTCCAGCAGGCCAAGTCTCAGCTTGAGGCGGAGCAGAAAAACGCCGAGGATGCGCTGGCGCAGGCCCAGCAGCTCCGCAGCGAGGCACAGGCAAAAGCCGAGCAGGAAAATGCCGCCGAGCTTGCCAAGCTTGAGGCCGATAAGGCCGCTGCCGCCGAAAAGCTCTCGGGCGAGGGCGTAAGCGGCAGCAATTCCAGCAGCCAGGCCACCAACACCAACACCACCATCGACACCACGGTGAACAACGCCAATACCGGTAGCTCCGATTACGATTCGTTCATTAATGAGTGGACGAGCCGCATCGACAATTATCTCGCCGGCTCCCCCATGGCAGGCCAGGGCTATAACTTTGCCGTCGCCGCTTGGAATACCGGTGTCGACCCCCGTTGGTCCCCCGCCATCGCCTGCATCGAGAGCACCAAGGGTGCTTATTGCGCCAATTCTTACAACGCCTGGGGCTGGAGTGCACGTGGCGGCGGTTGGCGCAGCTTTGGCAGCTGGAGCGAGGGCATCTCCGCTCACGTTGCCTATCTGGGCGCCAACTACGGCTCCACCCTTACCCCGGCAGCGGCCAAAAAGTACTGCCCGCCCACGTGGCAGGACTGGTACAACAAAGTCGCCGCTCAGATGAACCGCATCTAAGTGCAACTGCAAAGGGCCCCAATGGGGCCCTTTTCTTTTAGGTAGCGGAGGTATCGACGACGCCGGTCGCATTGGCAACCGCGACTATGACGATCATGCATAGGAGCAGCACACCCAATGCCTTGAGCAAGAGCTTCGCGAGCTTCTTGCCGCGATAGCTGTCGAGCAATGCGAATCGCCGACGAAGACGGCGCTTATCGAGCAGCGCAAAATGCATAAGCACCATAAGGCCATCGACAAAGAAAAAATACTCGATTATGAGAAGCCACGTCGGGTAGCTTTGGTTTGCTCCCGTGGGGTGAAAGACGGCAAAGTGGCTACCGGCAAAGAACACAAGCAGCGAGAAGCAGACGAGCGTATTCCAAATGCGCCCCAGAGACTCCGGAACGCGAGAGAGCAGACCGCATGCAGCGGAGGCGGCAGGGCCAGGAAGCCCTGCGGGTTTCTGGAGCCCTTGGGACGCCAACACTGTCTCCGAGTCTGGAGTACGGACAGGCGCAGGCGCAGGAGGCCGCACGGGGCGACTCAGATCGTATGCCGCGCGCGTCGCCCGTCCCAATGCTTCCGCACTCGCAAAACGCTTGGCCGGATCGAGCGCCATCGACATGCAGACGGCATCGGAAAGTGGAGTGGGAATACCGCGCGCCTCGCATTGCTCGCGCATGTCGAGCCCTGGTTTAGGGTCGACTCCCGTCAAGCAGAAGAACAACAGGGCGCCCAGCGCGTACACGTCGCTGCGCACACTCGTCTGCCCAAACCCATACTGCTCGGGCGGCGCATAGGGTCGCGTGCCAAACTTGACGGTGTCGGCATCGGCGCCATCGCGCCATACGCGCGCGATTCCCAGGTCAATAATCACCAACGACGAGAAGGTCATGCCAGCATCGGCCGCATACCTCACGCCCGATACGATGATGTTCGAGGGTTTAAGGTCGCGATGGATTACCGGTACCCCTGGCTCCCCCGCAGCTGCAAAACCAGCATGCAGCTCGCCCACCGCTTCACACAGAACGGGATACAGCTCGCGGGCATAATCGGGCGTCGCGCCCAGGCGCCCCACGAGCGCCTCGAGCGTCTCGCCTTCGACATATTCCATCACCACATCGAGCTCCTCGCCCGCGCGGCGGCAATCGACAATCCGGGGTAAGTGTTCAAAACGGCGTCCGGCCCGCTGAGCCGCAAACAGGCGCTCGTAGGCCCCGCCAATCTGCGCCGAAGCATCGATGCGCTTGCGGACAAAGGGACCGAGAGACCCGCCGCCAGAGCCCTCAAAATAGACGAGTTCGGTCGTCTCGACATCCGAGCACTTGAGCACGCGCTCCACACGATAGCTGTCATCGCGGTCGAGCGACGCCAAATGCTCGGCAAGTGAAGCAGTCAGCTCGTCATCGGAATATGTTGGGCTCTGAGTATCCATGGCGTCCATCATAACGCAGGGTGCGGACACCCCATGGTGTCCGCACCCTGTTCGTTCGCATAGTTGTTTCGGCAACAGCCAGCTCAGCCATTGGCCACTAACTCACCGTTTCCTCGCCAAAGCGATACAGCTCTTCATTGACCTTTTGGAGGCTACAGCCACGGTCGATGCAAAAGATAATGATTGCATCGCGACGGTCCTTGCAGTTTAGGACGCTCACTCCGGCAGCCGTCAGGGCGCGGTTAGTCTCCTTCATCGACAGCGCCATTGCAAAGGCAATCTGCAGCACCTTATTGCGGCTCGGATTGCGCGAACCGGTAAAGATCTGATAGCCAAAGGTCTCGTTGAGGTCGGCCATACGCACCACGCGCGAACGCTCGAGCCCCTTCTCTTGCAGCAACTGCTTTAAGTAATCCGAAAGCGACGGGGCGGCAAAGTCGTGTTCCTTGATATAGCCATCGATGTTTGGCGCGTCGAGAAGCTCATTGAGCAACTCGTCAGTCAGCTTTTTATCGGACATACGACTTCACCTCCCCCAGTGCATGCAACATGCTAGAAACCGCTTACGTCCGAACGCTCCCAGCTAGCAACCTGGTCGGGAGACACCGTAACCAGCGCCTCGAACTTCCAGGAGCCGCCCGCCTTCAGATGATTGGTGTTTGCAAGAGCCGTTCCAACCTGGTTGCCATCGGCATCATACAGAACATATTCAATCTGAATGTAGCTCTTTTCCTTGTCCGTGTTATTGGTCAGGGTGCCCGTGATCTTATAGGTAAACTGATTGGAAGTGTCTTCAGCCTCGTCAGCAATGGTATACGGTTCTTGCGGTTCTTTTTGCTCCTCAGCCTGCCGTGTCGTCTCGGCAGGTTTTGCCGAATCGCTCGCAGACGAATCGGTTGAGTTGCCGCCCATAGAGCCCACGGCACCGACAATAACCAGCACCACGATGATGCCTAGGACAATCTTGCCGATTGGCTTCTTTCCCTCTTTTGCCATTATTCATCCTTCCTACGATCCGGCTACCGTGCCGGTACACAGCACATCGTAGGAAGGATTGAACTTGAATTCATTAGCTGAGAGCTAAGGCTGCGGTAAACGACCAATGCAGTTATCCAAACGCCGAGCAAACGCACTGCGCGCGACCGTCTGCTGGCAGTGCATCAACCCACCGTGACGGATTCCCCGGTAAAGGCACTGATCATCAACAGGACAAAGAAAACAAGGTAGCTGGCACTCAGCAGGTACGCAATGATCAGAAAGACGACCCAGCCGACATTGGTTTTACCGTCGGCACGGCGTTGCTCGCGATTGCGGCAGAGCCAAATCGTCACGCCGATGGCAGTGATAAACAGCACGAGCGCCGCCGCGGCAAGCCCGGCAAGCGCAAACATCACGCCAATGCTCACAGCAATAACCGGAAGCAGCAGCAAACCGCACCCGCATCCACCCGGACTATATACGGCAGACTGTCGGCGTCGCCTCATCGCCGCGCCACCCCCATCATCTTTGAGCACTACAGTGCGATAGCCTGCTGAACAGGAACGATCTTGTCGAGTTCCGGTTCGATCCGCCTTTTCTCGGCCTCAAGGTCAAACGCCACCTGAGCGCGCAGCCAATAACCATCCGTCAGGCCAAAATAACGGCAAAGACGGAGGTCGGTGTCGGCCGTCACGCGACGTTTTCCCAAGACAATCTGCCCGATACGCTGAGCCGGAATCCCAGTCTCTTTCGCAAGGCGATATTGAGAAATGCCCATGGGAACAAGAAACTCCTCTTTGAGAAGCTCACCAGGAGTCACCGGCGACAGCAAATCGGCCGAAGTCTCATCACTTGTGATAATCGACGATTTCGACATTCCAAGCCATCTCCTGTCTCCACTCAAAACAGACCCGATAGCGCTCGTTAACACGGATGCTATATTGACCGGCACGATCGCCCTTCAAAGCTTCCAGGCGGTTGCCCGGTGGAACGCGAAGATCATCAAGCGAAGCACAAACCTGCAGTTGGCGAATCTTCCTCAACGCAACACGCTCAAAGGGCACGAACCTCCTGACCCGCACACCCATGGCAAAGCGTTCGGTATCCTCATCTTTATACGATGCAATCATAGTATCGCCTTACGTTAGTAACGTCAAACCTTTCTATAGACTTACATCTCTATTATATCGTACGTTTGTTCGTGTTTTCTAGAACAAATAGTCCTTTGCGCCTTAGTCAAGCAAAAGCAATCGTTTGTAGACATCGAGGCCTTTGAGAAGAATCTCCTCGTCAAAGAGCATGGTATCGGTATGCAGAGCGCTCATCGCATAGGCTGGGCAGTCATCAGCGTCGATCGGGTTTTCTTGTCCTTCTGGCACGCCCGTGCCCAGCAAGAAGAACACGCCCGGCAGATGGCGCTGATAGAAAGCAAAGTCCTCGGCAATTAACAGCGGCTCGTCCACAAGTTGCAACTCGGGCAAGGCAGGCGCAATGTGGGCAAACAACTCGGGGTCGTTATCGACTGGCGGATAGCCCTCGGCAAAGTCGAGATCGTACGTACAGCCCGTTGCGGTGCACGCCTCGTCGAGCGCACGGCGTACGCCCTCGCGCGCACGGTCGAACATGGCGTCCGTAAACACACGCAAGCTACCGGCAACATGGGCCTCCCCCGCCACCGCATTGCAGACGGTGCCGGCCTGCAGCAGGCCAAACTTACCGATGCAGGGCTCATCGGCACCCAGCTCGTCCATCAGCTCGCGCTCGGCAACCAGGAACTTTGCCGCCGCCAGCGCTGCGTCATGTGATTCCTCGACTGGAACGCCGTAGGTCTTGGCGATATGGATGCTCGTGCCATGGATATGAATGTGCGTCTCGCTCGAGCGCGCCAGCAGCGGACCGGGACAGCTCGCCAGCGTACCGGCAGGAAGATCGGGCCACACGTGAAAGCCAAAGATGCGGTCGACCCCGTAGCGCTCGAACACGCCGCTCTCGCATACCGTCTTAGCGCCACCGGTTGTTTCCTCGGCCGGCTGGAACACAAAAAGCACGTTGCGCTTAATAACGCCCGGCTGCTCACGAATCGTACGGTCGACAAAAGTTGCCGCCGCGAGGGCCATAGCCATGTGCCCGTCGTGGCCGCACGCGTGCATCTTGCCGGGATGCGTCGAGGCAAAAGCGGCGCCCGTCGTCTCCGCAATAGGCAACGCATCCATATCGGCACGAATCGCCGTGGCATGCGAGGCACCCGTGCCAGCGTCGAAGAAAGCGCACACGCAACTAGGGCACGGATGGATCACCTCGCAGGCAAGCGGAGCGAGCACGCCCTCGATATAGGCGATAGTTTGCGGAAGATCGAAGTCGAGCTCCGGAATGCGATGCAGGTCGCGACGATAGCGACGGAGTTCTTGGAGCTCGGTCATGGGGATTCCTTTCATGGGGCAACTCAGTTGTCACCTATTGTGACGCAGGATTGTGGCGCCCTCGTTTCTAGCATGATGCTGCATTTTTTAAACGTTATATACGAATACTCTTGTTTGGTAAAGTGCAACGTGGTAGGGTCTTTACCACTTGATAGAGGCGCGGGCACGAAGAGCCGCGGGCGAGTCGGCAGACTTTGACCCCGCGGGGAGGCGAAACCCGCCGAACTGGGTTTTTCGGGCACGAACAGCCTGGTGGGCCTGCGGGAAACACTCGCAGGACTGTCTGCAGCAATGCGGGAGCGCTATCCGGACATTGGGTCCACGCTATGCGGATTCGATGCGCAGATGGCGCCGTCTGGATAGCGAGGTTTACGGGACATGGCATTGACCCCCAACGAGGCATATGCGGCCAAGCAGCCGTTTGTGGACAAGGAGACACTCGAGCATATCGTCGAGCAGTTCCCCACGCCGTTTCATCTATACGACGAGGCGGGTATCCGCCGCAACATGCAAGAAGTGCGCGACGCCTTTGCGTGGAACCCGGGGTTTAAGGAGTACTTTGCCGTCAAGGCCAACCCCAACCCGGCCCTTATCTCAATTCTCAACGAATACGGCTGCGGCTGCGATTGCTCGAGCTATACCGAGCTCATGATCGCCCGCTCGCTGGGCATCACCGGCCATGACATCATGTTCTCGTCCAACGACACGCCGGCGGCAGACTTTGAGCTTGCCGACAAGTTGGGCGCCATCGTCAACTTCGACGATATCAGCCACATTGAGTTTTACGAGCGCGTCGCGGGACCCATCCCCAAGACGGTGAGCTGCCGTTTTAACCCGGGCGGCCTGTTCCAGCTTTCCAACGGCATTATGGACAACCCGGGCGATTCCAAGTACGGCATGACCACCGAGCAGCTCTTTGATGCCTTCCGCATGCTCAAGGCCAAGGGCGCCGAGGACTTTGGCATCCATGCCTTCCTTGCCAGCAACACCGTCACCAACGATTACTACCCCAAGCTCGCGCGAATCCTCTTTGAACTTGCCGTGCGCCTGGAGCGCGAGACCGGTGCACATGTCGCCTTTATCAATCTGTCCGGCGGTGTGGGTATCCCCTACCTGCCCGAGCAGCAGGCCAATGACATCCACGCCATCGGCGAGGGTGTACACGCGGCCTACGACGAGATCCTGGTTCCCGCCGGCATGGGCGATGTGGCGATCTGCACCGAGATGGGCCGCTTTATGATGGGCCCCTACGGGTGCCTGGTCACCAAGGCCATTCACGAAAAGCGGATCTACAAAGACTATATCGGCGTGGACGCAAGTGCCGTCGACCTCATTCGTCCTGCCATGTATGGCGCTTACCACCACGTTACAGTGATGGGCCAGCCGGGTGGCCCCGACAAGTCCGCAGCTCCCGTCACGAACACGTACGATATCACGGGCAACCTGTGCGAAAACAACGACAAGTTCGCCATCGACCGCGAGCTGCCGCATATCGACATGGATGACCTGCTTGTAATCCACGATACCGGTGCGCATGGCTACTCCATGGGCTACAACTACAACGGACGTCTGCGCTCCGCCGAGGTCCTGCTGCGCCCCGATGGCGCGGCCGACCTCATCCGCCGCGCCGAGCGCCCGGGCGATTACTTTTCCACGCTCGACGTGCTGCCGTGCGGCCGAGAGCTGCTGGCCAAGTCGCGCGCCGAAAGCGCCCGCCGTCGCGCCCAAGACGAGCGCCTGGCAGTCGCAGCTCAATGGAACAAACGCATCCAGATCGCGGAGGCGAAGGAGAAGAACATGGACATCCGCAATCTCGAGGGCTCAATCGTCGCCCTGGTTACGCCGTTTAAAAAGGACGGCAGTGTCGACTTTGACGCGCTTGGGCGCCTTATCGATTTCCACCTGCAAAACGGCACCGACGCCATCCTCACCCTAGGCACCACCGGCGAGAGCGCCACGATGACCGACGACGAGGACAACTCCGTTGTCGCCGCGGTGGTCAAGCAAGTTGCAGGACGCGTCCCCGTCATCGCCGGCTCGGGCTCCAACTCCACGCAGACCATGCTCACCAAGTCGCTTACTTACCAGGGCTTGGGAGCCGACGGCCTGCTGCTCATTACCCCCTACTACAACAAGTCTAACGAAGAGGGTATCTATCAGCACTTTAAGACCGTAGCCGATGCCGTGGACATTCCCTGCATCCTGTACAACATCCCCGGTCGTTGCGGCTGCGGTATCAGCGAGCACAACGTAGAGCGCCTGGCCGCACATCCCAACATCATGGGTATTAAGGAAGCCTCGGGCGACGTCGCCTACGCGGCCAAGATCGCTCACCTGCTGTCAGACGACTTCCGCATGTACTCGGGCGAGGACGCGCTTACCGTGCCGCTCATGAGCCTGGGCGCCTCGGGCACCATCAGCGTGTGGGCCGATGTTCAGCCGCAGCTCGTGCACGACATGTGCCACGCCTATTTGGACGGCGACGTGGAGCGCGCCCGCGATATCCAGATTGCCGGTCAGCCGCTCATCAATGCCCTCTTTAGCGAGGTCAACCCCATCCCCGTTAAGGAAGCGCTCGCCCAGATGGGCATGATCGAGGCAAACTACCGTATGCCGCTGTGCCCCATGGCAGACGACACGCGATCCGCACTTACCGATGCTCTGAAGGGAGCTGGTCTGCTTGATTAAGACCGTCATTATGGGAACGGGCCGCATGGGCTCGCTCATCCGCACCACCGCCGAAAGCATTGTCGATGCCGCCGGGCAGCCCGTTTTTGATATCGTGGCCCAGATTGGCTTCGATTTGAGCGAGCTCGAGAACGCACCGGCTGCCGATGTGATTATCGACTTCTCGAACGTCGCGACCTTCGACGCTGTCGTCGCCTATGTCGAGCGCACGGGCGCGGCGTTGGTCTCAGGCACCACAGGCTACACCCCCGAGCAGATGGACCGCCTGCGTGAGCTGGGCCAGAACACCCGCGTTATGCACTCGGGCAATTACTCCATCGGTATCGCAGCCCTGCGCCATCTGGTAGCGCAGGCTACACGCGAGCTGCCCGGCTTTGACTGCGAAATCGTCGAGACGCACCATAACCAAAAGGTCGACGCCCCCAGCGGCACTGCCAAGTTGTTGCTCGACGCCGTCGTCGAAGCCGAGCCCGAGGCAGGCTACCACCCCGTCTATGGCCGCGAGGGCATGTGCGGAGCACGCGATCCCAAGGAGATCGGCATGCACTCGCTGCGCGGTGGCACTGTCGCCGGCGTCCACGAAGTGAGTTTCTTTGGCCAGGACGAGGAGGTCACGCTCACCCACCGCGCCACGAGCCGTCAGATCTTTGTCAACGGCGCCCTGGCAGCCGCGCAGAAGCTCGTCGCCCGCGAACCCGGCTTCTATACGTTCGACCAGGTCATGTTTGCCTAACCAGATATCAACCGAATCCACCCAAAGGAGAGATAGCAAATGAGCAACGCAGCCGAAATGGATGCACAGGAGATCATCAATTACATCGCCACCGCGCCTAAAAAGACGCCCGTCAAACTGTATGTGCGCGAGAAGCCCGGCATGAAGGTTGCCTGGGGCGATGCGCACGTCTACGGCGGCCGTCGTGGCAAGACCGTCTTTGGCGACTGGGACGAGCTCAAGGCCATCCTCGATGCCAATGCCGACTCCATCGACTACTACGACGTCGAGAATGACTGCCGCAACTCCGCCGTCCCCATGCTCGACCTTAAGGGCATCAACGCCCGCATCGAGCCGGGCGCAATCATCCGCGACCGCGTCGAGATCGGCGACCGCGCCGTCATCATGATGGGTGCCATCATCAACATCGGCTCCGTTATCGGCGAGGGCTCTATGATTGATATGGGCGCCGTCCTGGGCGGCCGCGCAACCGTGGGCAAGAACTGCCACATCGGCGCCGGCACCGTACTGGCAGGTGTCGTTGAGCCCGCGAGCGCCACGCCCGTCATCATCGAGGATGATGTCATGATCGGCGCCAACGCCGTGGTCCTGGAGGGCGTGCGCGTGGGTAAGGGCGCCGTCGTGGCTGCCGGTGCCGTATGCGTCGAGGACGTCCCCGCCGGCGCCGTCGTGGCCGGTGTCCCCGCCCGCGTTATCAAGATGCGCGACGAGAAGACCGACAGCAAAACCGGCCTCGAAGAGGGCTTACGTCAACTTTAATAGTTACGCGGTTTTGACAAACCGCGTAACAAGTCGACGCTGCAAACGCCCCAGAGCGGCAATCTGACGTTCAATCGTCGGGCATGACCAGAAGGTCAATGCCCTCCTCTTTCACGTCACCTTGCTCGCTCTGGGGCGTTTTCGCTGACGTACGCTCAACCTGTAGCGTAATTAAGCCCCAAGCAAGAAGGCCGAAGCCCCGCCCGGGACTTCGGCCTTCTTTATCTCAGGGTTCCATCGTATTCAACCATGGCGGGTTGCTTTGACAGACGCCCTACGGCCGTCTTATAGACCTCGGAACGATCGCGCCGCCCTATTGCCACAATCTCGGCAATCTCAACCATTCCGTCCTCTCGGATTCGGAAAACCATTCTGAGTCCCGCATTCCGCCATTTAATCTTTTTGCAGCCGGCGAGCTCGCCGTGAAGCGGCGTTCCGATTTCATCAGCGCGCGTCTTTAATTTTGCGACGGCAATACGGACGAGCCTGCGCTGGGATCCATCTAGTTTTTGATATTCCTTCTCGACGTCTCGATTCAAAAAGCCGACAACAAAATGCCCGCTCATTCGAAAAGATCCTCGTCGGGAATCGCGTCCGAATCCATCGACTCAAGCTCCGCGAGCTCCTCGGCAGTTAAGGCGTCCTCAAACGGAACAAACTCATGCGGACCATGCTTGACTCGATCCGCAGCGATGCGATTTATCTCAAGTTCATGCAGATACTGCAGCGCGCCGTACATTTCCTCATAGGCAGCATAGTCGATAATCACGGTATCGATATCATTATGATCAGCAATGAACTGAGGCGCGCGTTTTGCGCGTTTACGAATGGCGGATAAGGACTTGCTTGCTTCGGTAGCAGAAACAACCTGGTCTTTTGTAAACACCGGTTTTTCCAGAACGAGTGGGGACATTTTGACCTCCAAAAAATAATCTGGATTATATTTCAAAGTATACTTCAAAAAATAATCCAGACTTTTATTCAAAAGTAAAAAGCCTTATCGATTCTCGATGCTGCCGATATTCTTGAGCTCGATGGAGATGAGGCCGTTGGGCTCGTTGACAAACTCGATGTACTCGGAGTTCGAACCCATCTCGGCCGGGAAGCTGATCTCGATGCCCGTATCGGTACGAATCTTGTGATTGCGCACGGCCGCGCGCTCGACCTGCTTGCGCTCCACGGGAACGCGCTCGGGAACCTTCTCCTCGGTCAGTGCCGCGCGCACGCTCTCCTTGATGACCGGCTCGTCCTCAAAGACCTCATCGACGATATCCCAAGGGGGCAGTTCCTCGTCATCCTCAACTTTCTCGGCAACAGCAGCCTTAACCTTGGCGAGTGCTACAGCCGTGTTGGCACCGTGCTCCTCGGCGACTTCCTCGACCACACGCGTCACGGTGTCGATGACCTCCTTGCCCGATACCCCCGTGTCGCACTGCAGCAGGCCATCGGGAATGAGCATGCGATCCTCGCCGGCAATCTTGCGCTTCTTATCCACATAGCCGATCTCCATGGTGCTTGCACGCACGATTGCATAGCTCGGCACCTTTTGCGAGGGATTCGGCAGAATGGCGTAGTGGCGCGCAATGTCGTTGCGCACCTCGCCCTCTTCGCGACCCACCTCGTGCATAAAAGCCTGCTTGGAGCCCAGCAGCATCACGGCAAACCAGCGGGCATCCTCATCGTCGTCAAAATCAGCCACGAGCACATCGGTAGACTCGGCTTTCTCGGCTTTGGTGAGCTCGGAGGAGATAAACTCCGCAATCTGCTGCGACAGGTCCACGAACTCGCGCTCGCCAAAGAAATAGCCCTTGAGCTCGCCGCCGAATGCGGAGTTCTCGGCAAACGTGGCACGCTTGTTATCAGCCGAGGTACGAGCGCGCCGCAGGTGCGTGGTTACGAAATTACGCACGGTACGGCTCTCGATATCGAGCTCGCGCTGGCTCATGACGTTGACGGCAGAGTCAAAGTCCAGGATATGCAGAATCGCGTGATTGA
Source organism: uncultured Collinsella sp. (assembly GCA_900554325.1). GTDB lineage: Bacteria > Actinomycetota > Coriobacteriia > Coriobacteriales > Coriobacteriaceae > Collinsella. The sequence goes on along the minus strand of USHA01000022.1, from coordinate 8,805 downwards.
TTTTCATATACGGCATTCCGTTCTAGATCGAATTGAGCACGAATCAGTATAGCGGTCGAACCCGCCCCAAGCGCATCGAAGATTGGCGCATCGGGGACAGGTTGCTTTGCACCAATGACTAGCGCAGGAGCTCGGACTGCCACGCCTCGAGTTGTTCTGCCAAACTCTTACCGGCTGCGGGCATGTCGATCTGGGGTCGTTTGGGCAGCAGCGCGCATTTTAGGATTGCCGCGATGGTCTGCGAGACAAAGCGTCGCGTATCCTTGTCAAAGCCTTGCGCAGCCTGGAGCATCACGGGCAGGCTCTCGCGCAGATTCCCAGCGATATCCGCAAACCGCTCAGCACCCGTAGCCTCAAACACGGAGAACAACGCATCTACAAAACGCTCGCGCTCGCTAGGCGACACCGCAAGCAGCATCTCGCGAATGGAGCCATCAACGTATCGAGCACCGGCGGACAGGCGCTCACAGTACACGAAGTCGCGACCATCAACCACCCAGCTAAAGGGATTGTGCTGCAGCAGGCTGAACTCAGTGCTCTCGACGATGGCATAGTCCTCCTGTGTCTCGAACATCATGCCAAAAATCGACGACCGAGGTAGCGTCTTGTCGATTCTACCGGAAAGATCGGCAAAGGCGTTGCCGTTCAGAAACTCCTCGACGAAGCCCGGACCATCATGGGAATACGCCCGTTCGATTCGCTCACGAGCGACATCGGAGCACATCGCCGCACCGTACACCGCAAGGTTTCCACCCTTGGAATGACCTCCGCACAAAAGCGGCCCGTCAATCGCATCCGCCGCCTCGTCCACATAACGCGCCGCGGATTCCTGGGCCGGCACAGGACACCGGAACGCCATGTTAAAGTCCTCTTTCCAGCCCACAATCGTGCTGTCGGTCCCCCGGAAGGAAAGATAGCTAAACCCCGCCGGAAACCGGAACGCCATGGCTGCAAACTGCTCCGTTGTCTCGGCATCACTCACGCTACGATAGCCGCAAACACGAACGCCACGGTAGCGAGGGCTTGCTGCCACAGCCTCCAACAGGGCACGGCTCCCCTCCGGATCCCACAGGTCGCCAATCATGTCTTGGTAGCACTCGGCGCGCAGCAGCTCGCGTACGTCTAGGCCCTGCCAGTTCGTCAGCTCCGCCATATCACCCGGCAAACGCAAATAGGACAACCACGCAAAGACCAGGCTATCCACCGCGCAGAACGGCCGTTCCTCAAACGGATCAAACGCCGTCTGGGCATAGGTCAAAAAATTAGGCGAATCCGACATGGCCCTCCCATCAACTATGGTGCATTGGGGTCAGGTTACTTTGCACCAAAAAGGCGCCCGGGCCGTGTGGACCCGGACGCCTTCATTGTAGCTTTTCGCTCTAGCGAGCTTGATTTAGCAGGAGAAGTCGACGCTGTCGATGATGTCCTTGAGGGCCTTGGCGGAGGCGGTGAGCTCATGCTGCTCGTCATCGTCCAGCGGCACGGGGACGCGGCAGACAACGCCGTCGCGGCCAACGACGGTCGGCATGGAGATGGCAAGATCGGACAGGCCGTACTCGCCCACCATGAGCGAGGAGACGGGCAGAACGGTCTGCTCATCGCGCATGACGGCAGTGCAGATGCGCTTGACGGCCATGGCAACGCCATAGTAGGTAGCGTGCTTCTTCTCGATGATGGTGTAGGCGGAGTTCTTGACGTCCTCGGCGATGCGCTTCTCAGCAGCCTCATGCTCCAGGTGGCCGTGAAGCTCGCAGAAGGTGTTCAGCGGCACGCCGGCAACCTGAGCGCTGGACCAAGCGACAAACTCGGAGTCGCCGTGCTCACCCATGACGTAGGCCTGAACGTCGCGCGGGTCAACCTCGACGTGAGCGCCAAGCATCTGCTGCAGACGGCCGGTGTCGAGCACGGTGCCGGAGCCGATGACATGGCCCTCGGGCAAGCCGGACATCTTGATGGCGGCATAGGTCAGAACATCGACCGGGTTGGAGACGATTAGCAGAATGCCGTCGAAGCCAGACTTCTTAATCTCGGGGATAATGGACTTAAAGATGCTGACGTTCTTGTTGACCAGGTCCAGACGGGTCTCACCGGGCTTCTGGGCAGCGCCAGCGGTGACGACGATCATGGCGGCGTCGGCGACATCGGAGTAATCGCCGGCATAGATCTTCATCGGCTCGGCAAACGTCATGCCGTGCGCGATATCCAGGGCCTCACCCTCGGCGCGGTTCTTGTCCACGTCGATGAGGACCATCTCGGAGAACAGACCGCTCTGCATCAACGCGAACGCCGACGACGAACCGACGAAACCGCAGCCGACAATAGCGACCTTCTTCTCGTTAACCATTAGAAACTCCCATCTCTCTCCACAAACAAGCCGCCCGGGAACGACCCGAGCGGCTTGCCGTAATCCCAATACATCCAATCGGGACTTTGATTATGCTCCTATTCGCAGCCAAATATCGACCGTTTACCGAAATTATTTGCAGGATTCGTAAAATAACTGCACGAAATCGGTTTCGAGCTATTGACGAGCCGAAACAACTTTCTAATACAGGCCCGCCTCGCGAATGGCCTCGACGGCCAAAGCGATCTGATCGGGCGGCAGGACCAGCGCCATACGCACGTGCCCCTCGCCCGAAGGGCCAAAGCTCGCGCCCGGCGTCACCACAACGCCGGCCTTCTCCATGAGCTCCTCGCAAAACGCCATGGAATCGGTGCGACCACCGGGAAGCTTGGCCCACACAAACATAGAACCATGCGCGTTGGGACGCTCCCAGCCCAGGCCCTCAAGACCGTCGCACAGGGCATCGCGACGCTCCTGGTACTTCAGACGCTGCGCCTCGACCTCATCGCGCGGGCCATTAAGGCACGCGATGGCGGCCTTCTGGATCGGGAAGAACATGCCAAAGTCGATCTGGCTGCGCAGCTTGGCAAAGGCCGAGACCACATCCTCGCGGCCGACCAAAAAGCCGATACGCGCACCGGTGACGTTAAACGACTTGGAAAGCGAGAAGAACTCCACGCCCACCTCGAGCGCACCGGGATACTGCAAAAAGCTGCCACCCGGCTCGCCGTCGAACACGATGTCGGAGTACGCGTTGTCATGGACGATGAGCAGGTCGTGCTCGCGGGCGAAAGCGATGATCTCCTCGTAGATCTCGGGCGTGCCCACCGAGCCCACCGGGTTCGCGGGCAGCGACACGATCATATACTTGGCACGATCGGCCACCTCGGGATCGATACCCGCCACATAGGGCAGGTAATTATGCTCGGCAACCAGCGGATAGTATTCGAGCTTGGCATCGGCGATCTTGGCACCCGCCTCAAAGACCGGGTAGCACGGATCGGGAACCAAAATAGTGTCGCCCGGATCGAGCAGGGCCAGGCCCAAATGGCCCACGCCCTCCTGCGTGCCGTTGCACGACTGCACCATGGACGGCGTAATGCCCGAAACGCCAAAGCGACGCTCATAGTAATCGCACACGGACTGCTTGAGTTCGGGCAGGTCGCGCAGGGCATACTTCCACATCTCGGGATCTTGCGCCGCTTGAGTGAGCGCCTCGACCACGTGGTCGTACGGCTTAAAGTCGGGCGTGCCCACGCTCATGTTATAAATGGTCTTGCCCTGAGCCTTCAGCGCAAGCAGTTTGTTGTTGAGCGAGGCGAAGACCTCCGCGCCAAAGCGGTCGAGACGCTGCGATGCCTGCATGGTGCCACCTTTCGATATAAAAAACGCGGCGCTCCGACAAGAGCGCCGCGCGATACGGGCCATCAGATTGCAAAAGTGTAACGCTTGCAACCCCCGTATTGGTTCAATTTGGCCAACCTTAGTCAATTGCATTAAGCGCGTCGATCTGCGCAAGCCACAGTCGCGAGCTGGCGTCACTCGGCATACGCCAATCGCCGCGCGGGCTGAGCGTCACCGAGCCCACCTTGGGACCATCGGGCAGGCAGCTGCGCTTAAACTGCTGGGCAAAGAAGCGACGGTAGAACGTACGTAGCCACGTGTGGGCGGTCTTGGCGTCGTAGACGCCCTCGAAGCTCTTGAGCGCCATGCGGTAGATCTTGCCCGGCTCAAAGCCAAAACGCAGCAGGTAGTAGAGGAAGTAGTCGTGCAGCTCGTACGGGCCCACCAAATCCTCAGTCTTCTGCGCAATCTCGCCGTCGCCCGTGGGCGGCAGAAGCTCGGGGGACACCGGCGTGTCGAGGATATCGAGCAAAACCTCGGCAATACGCCCGCCAAAGACATCAGCCGCATAACGCACCAGATGGCGCACAAGCGTCTTGGGCACGCTCGCGTTGACGGCGTACATGCTCATGTGGTCGCCGTTATAGGTAGCCCAGCCGAGCGCCAGCTCCGACAGGTCGCCCGTGCCAATGACAAAACCGCCAGCCTGGTTGGCCAGATCCATCAGGATCTGCGTACGCTCGCGGGCCTGGCTGTTCTCGTAGGTCACGTCTTGGACGGCCGGATCGTGCTCAATGTCCTTGAAGTGCTGCTCCACAGCCGCATGGATCGAAACCTCGCGGAAGCTCACACCCAGGTCGCGAGCGAGCGACTCGGCGTTCGACTTGGTGCGATGCGTCGTGCCAAAGCCGGGCATGGACACGGCCGTGATACCGGTGCGCGGCAGCCCCAGTGCATCGAAGGCACGCACGGTCACAAGCAGTGCCAGCGTGGAGTCCAGGCCGCCCGAAAGGCCGATGACGGCCGCCTTGGTGCCCGTATGGGCAAGGCGGGTCTTGAGGCCGGCGGTCTGCAGGTCGAGGATGGTCTCGCAACGCTCGGCCAGGTCGCCATGGTCGGCCGGCACAAAGGGCGCGCGGGGGAAGACTCGGTCAATGTCAAGTGCATCGCGCAGGACAGACTCGTCTGCCAGAACGCCCTCAAACGAAAACTCAACGGTCGTGGCCTCCGGCGCATCGTCCGCGCGCGTCCACGTCGTCGAGCGACGGCGCTCGGCAACCAGACGGTCAAGATCGACATCGGCCACCGCCATCTCGCAGGTGAGGAGCTTCGTGGCGGCGAGCTTAGATCCGTTTTCGTAGACGAGGTTCTCGCCCGCAAAGACCATGTCGGTCGTGGACTCGCCCTCGCTCGCATCCGCGTAGGCATAGGCGCAGTACAGGCGCGCACTCTGATTGGAGATGAGACTGCGGCGATAGTCTGCCTTACCGATAATCTCGTCCGAAGCCGACGGGTTGAGAATCACCGTCGCACCGGCAAGCGCCATCTCGGTCGAAGGCGGCGCCGGCACCCACAGGTCCTCACAGACCTCAACGCCCAGCACCATATCCTCGGCACCCTCATCACAGCAACGGTAGATAAGCCCCGAACCCAGCGGAACCGGACCCTGACCGGCAAATTCAACCCACACGGGATCCGCAGGCGCCGGAGCAAACCAGCGACGCTCATAGAACTCACCATAGTTGGGCAGATACTTCTTGGCCGTGAGGCCCAAAAGCTCGCCCGCGCAGCACACGGCGGCGCAGTTGTAGATATTCTCGGCAACTGCAACGGGAAGACCGATGGTAAAGACAATCGGCAGCTCACGAGTCTCATCGAGGATATGCACCAAAGCAGCCTCGCAGGCATGCAGTAATGTGCGGTTATGGAACAGATCGGCCGCGGTATAGCCGCACAAGTTGAGCTCGGGCAGCACCAGCGCGCGAACGCCGCGCTCGGCAGCCTCGCGAACAGCCGCCAATGCAACCTCGGCATTGCCCTCGACATCGGCGACGCGAATCTGCGGCGACGCCGCCGCCACACGCAAAAAGCCATCGTTCTTATTAGCCGAAACGCAGCATTGCCTAGTTGATCTGGACACTGGAGGCCCCTTCTACCCTGAGATTCAGTCTAACGGACGTTCACATATCTCTAACTAGCCAAAGCAACCTCCCAGTTTACTGAGAGGCCAACCTGTGCTAGGAGCATGTATTTCAATAATATCTTTAATTAAAAAAGGAGAAATCGATAATCGACTTCTCCTTTAAGCGAGGCGAGTAAATTCCGAAACTAATGGCAGAATTTATCCATGTAGTCCTCAAAGTCGAACACTTCTACCACGACGCCCTCTTCCTGAAACTCTTTCAGTTGCTCCAAGAGATCTTTGTTAATAACGTCCATGCAGAAACCTCCTCTATCTAATCAACTGTAGTATATCTGCTTTCATGCAATTATCAACCAACTTGTTTAATTGCTCCTCGTTTGCCGATAGTCCCTCTTTTTTCAAAATGTCGCGCACCTCGTTCTTAGTAATCGGCTTTTCAAACAACGAAAGCAAAGCGAACGAAAAATCATTAACCGCACACATTCTATGGGTGGCACAACTCAGCAGTACTCTCAACCCCTCTTTTGAGCGTCCGACTTCTTTCACAAACGAACTTTTAACCAATTGAAAACCATTATCGTGCATTACATAATCGGCATCGATATTTGTATTCAGCAATCCATAATGCAACAGTTCTTCTATCGTCCTTGTCAGCTCGAGGTCGCCCTGATCAAGGATAAGAGAAATGCTACAATCGGCCTCCAATAAACGGGCCAACTTAAGGTATACCAACTGGGAAACAGCATAGACATGATGGTATTCAGAATTATAGAAGTAGGCAAATGGCTCAACGAGCACGACAGAGGTCTTGGAATCCAGCCAGATTCGATCAGCTGGATTTAGACTAGTTAGCCGTCGCTTTACTTTGGTCAAATGTCCCTTATACCTGACAGCGTGAATAGAATCTAGGATCCAGGTCACCTCTGAAATATGAAGCCGCTGGGGCAAGTCAATTGTGTCGCTACCGTTTATGACCTCTTGCATATAAAAATCAATATGATGCTCATCAGATAAGGATTTTGCTTCATTTTTATAAAACAGTGCGCTTTCCAGAAGTTTTGCAATACGGTACTGCACAATGAAGCGTGTGACGCTCACAAAGAGCTGCACAGGCATAAGGCAAAGGAGATTACCTTTTCCGACTTGACCTTAGAAGAAGCGCGGCAGCTTCATACCTTTGATGAATATTTCAAAGGGGAAACCGCCTTTGAAAGAGCCGGGAAGAAAATCACGCCGAAGCTGCTTCTTGAAGCAATCCGTACTTTGCCGGAAGAAAAGCGCAAAGCCGTACTCCTGTACTATTTCGAGGGAATGAACGACACCGAGATTGCGGAGCTGTTCGATACGTCGAGAAGCACGATACAGTACAGGCGGACAAGCTCTTTTGAGCTACTAAAAAAATATCTGGAGGAAAATGCTGATGAATGGGACGAATGGTAACGAACCCGGCTACCCGGAAAAAGCCCTTGTTCCCTATCCTGTCATTTTGGCAGCGACAAAGGGCGACCCGGACGCTATGAAGATTGTCTTGCAGCATTTCAGCGGCTACATAGCCCGCCTCTCCATGCGGAAGCTGTACGACGAGCGCGGGAACGTCTATTTTGGCGTAGACCACGACATTCGGGAACGGCTGCAAGCAAAACTGATGATGGCTGTCCTCACCTTTAAGGCAGAGGAATAAACCGCAGCGGCGGCGGGACGCTTTCTCTCTCCCCCTTTTCCGTTCCGCTGCTGACGCGGCAGCAAAGCCATTCTGAACCTTGACAAAGAAAGCGGCGCAAGATAACGGCGGCGCAGCATAGGGCAAATCGGATACGTTCCTTTTGCGCCGAGCCATACGGCGGGTGCGCCATGACGCTATCCGGGTGAGGTTATCCCCACCCGGACAGCCGAGCGACCAACACCGCGCCGGAAAGCAAGTGTAGCGGCTTGCGGGCGACGACACGCAGAATATACAATGATACTTCCTTACAGCCACAGTCCGAGCGTTAAGAGCGTCGCAGGCAATGGGTAGGGCGGCATGAGAACCATGCCGGGGTGAAATTCCCATGAGGTTATGCTAATAACCGTCCGATTAAAGCCTTTGTTTTATTGAATAGTGGACTTGCTGCTATTCATAGACTGTATTATATGTTTGCGAAAGAAAGGGGGATTTTCTTTGACGCAAAACCAGACGCCCGTTACCACAACGGAGCATAAAATCGGAAAAGTTACTTACCTTGTATGTTCGTCCGCAAGTGAACGCGCAACGGACACACTGGATAAAAAGATAAAGAAGCTCATTCGCAAGGACATGGAGCTGAACCCCGCAAACGCCCGGAAATAGGGCGTTTCTTCACATTTTATACATGACACAGGCAGCGGTATGTGGTATAATATAGACAGTACAAATACCATGCTTGTCTGTCGTCGGAAAGGAGGACAAAATGTTACAGACAGACAAGATTACCGCTTTATATTGCAGATTGAGCCAGGAAGATATGCAAGCCGGGGAAAGCGAGAGCATACAGAACCAAAAACTGATTTTACAAAAGTATGCTGACGAACACCACTTTTTCAACACACGCTTTTTTGTAGACGACGGATTTTCCGGCGTGAGCTTTGAGCGTGAGGGGCTTCAAGCCATGCTGCATGAGGTTGAAGCCGGGAACGTGGCGACCGTCATAACAAAAGACCTTTCCCGTCTGGGACGTAATTATCTGAAAACCGGCGAACTGATAGAGATTGTTTTCCCCGAATACGAAGTGCGCTACATTGCCATTAACGACGGTGTAGACACAGCGAGGGAAGATAACGAGTTTACCCCTCTGCGGAACTGGTTCAACGAGTTTTACGCCCGCGACACCTCAAAGAAAATCCGGGCTGTCAAACAGGCAAAGGCGCAGAAAGGCGAGCGCGTCAACGGCGAAGCTCCTTACGGCTACCTTATCGACCCGGATAACCGCAATCATCTGATACCCGACCCGGAAACGGC
>USHA01000021.1 GCA_900554325.1 uncultured Collinsella sp. | reverse complement strand
CGGGCGCCCGGTCGGCGGCCCGTTCTGGGCGCGCCTCAATCGTAGCCCGAGACGGGCCCGGGCTGACAATTTCGACTGTAATGGACGTTCTTAAATGACTAGTCGTTAAAGAACGTCCCCAATGACTAGCTAGCCGTGGAAGCGGGCTATGGGCGCAAGTGGCTGCTCGCGGAAGACGCGCTCGACGGCGGCGCGGTATTCGTCGACCTTTTTGGTCTTACGTACGAGCTTGTGAACGGTAGTGGGGTCGGCGAAAGCGCACTTGGCGTAGAACCACCACTCCTTCATACGAAAGACCGCGTTACCGCCAATCTCTTCTGCATAGGCCGCAAACAGCGTGTCGTGGAAACGCTGCAGTTCGGCTGCCGTGGCAGCAAGGCCGCCGTTGACCATGCGAGCCAGAGCGGGATTCGCGAGCAGGCCACGCCCCAACATCACATGGCGCGTGCCGGGATAGGCCTCCACCAGCGCGTCCATATCCTCAAGATCAAAAATATCGCCGTTGTAGGCGACCGGGAACGGCGCACGATCCAGCGTCTCGCCATAAAACTCTTTGCGCGGCGAGCCCGCATAACGGTCCTTCTGCACGCGCGGATGCACGATCAGCTCTGCCAGCGGCATGCGGCAATATAGATCGAGCACGCGCTCGTATTCGTCGTCGCTCTCCAACCCCAACCTGGTCTTGACCGATACCGGCAGCGGAGAGCGCTCACACACGTCACTCAAGAACACCTCAAGCTCGTCCAAGTTGCGCAAAAAGCCCGATCCTTTGCCCTTGGCAACAACCGTCCCCGAGGGGCAGCCAAGGTTGAGATTGACCTCGCGGTAGCCCATGTCGGCAAGCACTTGCGCCGCCCACACAAACTCGTCCGCATTCTTGGACATCAGCTGAGGCACTACGTTGAGCCCCTGGTTGTTGGCAGGATCGATCTCCTTAAGCGCCTTGCCGCCAAAGCGGTTTCCCACCCGCGGCGGCGGCAAAAACGGCGTGTAATAACAATCGAGCGCGCCAAAGCACTCCGCATGCACGCGACGGAACACATGCCCGGTAATCCCCTCCATGGGGGCCAACGATAGAATCATCAACATCTACTCTCAGATCAATGCGGCAAAGGGACTGCCCCTTTGTCACATCCTATTCAAGCGGTTCAGAAACTCTTCACAGGCGCGGGAACGCAGGCGATATTTTTTCCACACCAGATACGACGCAATGGTAAGTGGCGGCTCAAATGGGATAAAACGCAGGTCGCTGCATTCATCTACCTGCAGTAAGCTTCCAATGCCAACTGCACACGCGGCGCCCGAGCGCACCAAATGTGATGCATTGCCGATAAGATCGAAATGCCCCACGATATTGAGCTCGTCAACGCTGAGGACGCCGCTCGACCACGCTTCCAGGTCCAGCGCTCGATTCGAGGTTCGCGAACTCACCAGCAGTGGCATATTCGCCACGTCCGCAGGCGTCAACACATCCCGGCCACCCCATGGACCGCTCGCAGCGACAACGGCACCGACTCGGTCCGCCTCGGGCATGCGAATCCATTCGTATTTCTCGACGTTAACGGGTTCCAGCAACAACGCAAAGTCGAGCAGGCCACGCTCCAAGCGTTCCTCCACCGCATCGGCGTTACCGGTATAGAGCTCAATCGTCACTCCGGGATAACTCCGATGCAGCTCCGCAAAAACATCGAGCACCAGCCGTATCGATTTGGTTTCGCCGGCGCCAATGCGGATAACGCCCGCAATGCCGAGCTCCCGATCCGCCAACTCTTGCTCGGTCTGTTCCATCAGCAAGACGATCTCCTCGGCGCGCTGGCGCAGGCGCATGCCATCGCTCGTGAGCACACATGATCGATTGGTGCGCTCGAACAGCTCCACGCCCAGCTCGCGCTCAAGATCGGCTATCTGGCGCGAAAGCGTGGGCTGCGTCACATGTAGCACGTTAGCAGCTTCGGTCATGTTTTCCTCGCGGGCCACAGCAAGAAAATAACGCAGCGTTCGCAGCTCCATGCTTGCTCCTTCGTGCACAACGGAGAACCCCATTCGGTCCGTTTCGTTTCACATATGTATTCCGTATACCTAGCTAGTTGATATAGGCAATATACATTATCAACCTATCAACGTACGCTATAGCCATCCCCTCAAGAACAAGGAGAATGGCATGCAGTACACAACCCTTGGCCATTCCGGCATCAAAGTTTCTAAACTCTGCCTGGGAGGCATGAGCTTTGGCGAACCCAGCCCCGACTTTCATCAGTGGACCATCGGACCCGACGACACACGCGCCGTCATCAAACGCGCACTCGACACCGGAATCAACTTTATCGATACCGCGAACTGCTACAGCTTTGGCACGAGCGAAGAGTACATAGGCGCCGCCCTGCGCAATCTGGGTATCGCTCGCGAGAGCGTCGTGCTAGCCAGCAAGGTTCACTTCAACGAAGGCGGCCTTTCCGCCGACGCCATCAAACGCGAGATCGAAGGCTCGCTCAAGCGCTTGGGCACCGATTACCTAGACCTCTACATCATCCACCGCTTTGATTACGACGTTCCCATGGAAGAGACCATGGAGGCGCTCAACGACTTGGTGCGCGAGGGCAAGGTTCGCGCACTCGGCGCCAGCGCCATGTATGCCTATCAGCTGCACAACCTGCAGATCGTCGCACGCGACCATGGATGGACGCCCTTTACGAGCATGCAGTGCCACTACAATCTGCTGTACCGAGAGGACGAGCGGGAGATGATTCCGGTATGCCGCCAGTTTGGCATGGCCCTTACGCCATACAGCCCCATGGCGTCGGGACACCTCTGCCGCCCCACGTGGGAAAGCTCGAGCACACGTGGCACCACCGACACGACCATGGCCAACAAGTATGACCATGACCGCGCCATTGACATGCCCGTCGTTGAGCGCGTGGCCAAGGTTGCTGCCGATCACGACGTGCCAATGCCGCAGATTGCGCTGGCGTGGCACTGGGCGCGTGGCGTTGAGGCACCCATCGTAGGTTGTTCCAAGCCCGAGCGAGTCGACGACGCCGTAGCTGCGCTCGACATAACGCTCTCCCCCGCCGAGATCGACTTCCTCGAAGAGCTCTATCAACCGCATGCGCTCGTTGGTCCCAAGGCCCGTCCCGGCGAAAAGCCACTTGCCGGCACCACCAAAGTCAAAACCGCAAAGTGACGACATGGACGACAACATCATCAACGGCCTACACGACGCCGGCTGCAGCAAAGAGCTCATTGAGCTGTACGGCTCGGCCGCCAGCGACTGCGCGCGCATTTGCCTGCTAAAACGACATCGCCGCGAGTTGCTCGATGATATTCACTCGGGGCAGCAGAAGCTCGAACGCCTTGACTATCTTATCTACCGGCTACGCAACGCTTCAACCGAATGCAGGACAAACCGCACGGCATCGCGGTCAAGAGAAAGCGCCAAATGCACCTCAGCATAAGGTCCAAACCACAGCAACGAAAGGAACTCCATTGGCTAAGACACTTGTAACATATTTCAGCGCAACGGGTACCACAAAGGACGTTGCATGTCGCCTGGCTCGTGTAGCGGACAGCGACCTGTTCGCCATTGTGCCCGCCAATCCATACACAAGCGCCGACCTCGACTGGCGCGACAAACGGAGCCGCAGCACACTCGAAGTCGCCAATCCCTCCTGCCGCCCCGTCATAACCTCCAGAGTCGAGCACATCGAAGACTACGACACCATCTTTTTGGGATTTCCCATCTGGTGGTACGTGGCGCCGGCGATTGTCAATACATTCCTCGAGTCTTACGACCTGACAGGCAAAACAATCGTCCTGTTTGCCACCTCGGGCGGGAGCGGAATGGGCAAGACAGCGTCGATCCTTAGAGCAAGCGCTCCAGGCGCAAAGATCGTTGACGGCGGCGTCCTCAACAACGTAAGCGACACCGAACTCAAAAATTTCGCGGCAAGATACCTCTAACGCGGCAAAGACCGACAAATCGACGGGAAAATGCCATGGAAAAATGAAGCCCACGAGAACGGCATCACCGCCAACGGTTGATTTAGTCATGTGACCTTCGACTGCCTCGGCAAGGATGCGAGCAACGGACAGCTCGAGCCCATGGACGACGAGCGGCACGGTGCCTCGGGGATCCAAGTCGACAATCCACCCAAAACAGAGGCGGCCACCCGGCACCAACCGCCCCTCCAACCGTCCCAGCAAAACGGGGTGAATGGTTTCCCGAGAAGTGAACGAGTAAAATTGGACCCCCGAAGCATCGACACTTTTGGAAGGCCAATTCCTGCGGTTTTATCACTCAAATCCTGCGGTTTTAGCGTCGAAAAACGTGGGTACTTCGCGGGTTCAAATTAGGTCGTTCACTTCTCGGGAAACCATTCACCTTCGATTTGCCGATGCCCACAAACAGCAAAGGGGGCCGCCCCATGGCGGCCCCCTTTGCTCGTTATTCGTCCCTCGGCAGCGGCTTCATGCTCCAAAAGACGACGTTCGCGATCAAGCGAGCACCAACAGCATGCTGTTGACCGCTATGTCTGAACAACAGACACCCTCCACTCATCTATACTCAAGAGCGTGTGCGCATCGCCCAAAAACGATGAGAGTCGAGGCCCCCATGCAGCAGCTCACCGAACAAGAAAAGAAACGCATCCAGCGGTACTGCACATACCCCAAGATCGCAGCGACCGCACTCGTCATGTCGTTCGCAGCATGCCTGTTGATGTTGCCGCTCCAAATGATCAACGATATCGCGTTCCACCAAAAGGAATTCCAACCCGCGGGCATATATACCGCCATCGCACTCACCGTAATCGAACTCGCCATCTTTTGCTATTGTGCTCTTGCGCCGCGCTTTGGAATGCAGGGCAAACAGTGGAAGGAGCTGCAGAGCAAGCTTGCGGTAGCCCAAACCAACAAAGACCGCTCCGCGGAGGTCGCCGGCGTACTTGCCACGCAAGCTGCCGGCCGCCTGCTCAAGAACAGCGACAACGATCTCGCGCGCAATCTGGGCGGTGCCGCCGAGGTCGCCAGCGCCGTGGGGGCAGTCACCACGGCGGCAGACGTGCTGGCCGAGACCTCGAGCAATGCCGAGGCCATGGCAAACGCATACGGTGTGACGATTCCAAGCGTCAAGAAGCAGATCATAGCTCTCGCGGTGTTGCCCGCCATTGCGCTGCTTGGCGTCTACATCCCTCAGTTTGTCCAGGGAAATAACGAGCTTCAGGTAAGAAAGGCTGCAGCCGCCGAGCAGCTCGCCATCGCGCAGGATGCCTTGGAGCCCGTGTGCGAACGCGTCGCCGCAGACGACCCGTACGAGTCGTATCACGACTACGGCTACCGCATTATCGGCTATCTGCGCGATAATGACCTCGGCGCTCAAGCAGTCTATGTCTACCTTTCTTTTGATGCAGACGGCATGCTCACGGACGTCGATTACACCAGTCAGATCGACCCCGAGGCAAGCCCTGCAGACAACCTCGCCCGCGCCGAGCAGGATATCGCGACGCTCTGCGCCCCGCTCAACGGGTTGGACATTTCCGTTGCCACACCGGACCTCCTCACGCCATGCAGCCTGTCGGATGAATTTAAACAGGCATTTTTAGCCGGATCCCTATATGAAGAAATCAGCATCAAGACGGAGGACGAATCTATCAAGTCGTACTACACCTTTGACACCGAGCCCAAGGAAGAGTTCGACGAATACACCCACCCGGAAATTAGGCTCATGCTCTCTGCAAAGAAGAACTAAAGGCTTACGCTCTAATTGCCGCTCGCAAACATCGTCTATATCTCGAGGTCTAATACTTTTCCGAGAAGTGAACGGCTGTATTTGGACCCCCGAAGCATCGACATTCTCTGACGCCAAAACCGCAGGATTCAACAATCAAAACCGCTGGAAATTGCATCTCAAAAGTGTCGACGCTTCGGGGGTCCATTTTGACTCGTTCACTTCTCGGAAAAGTATTAGACCTCGAATTCACAAGCCGCTCAATGTGACAAAGGGACCGTCCCTTGTCACATTATTCAGAGCGCAGGGCCTCCACGGGATCCTTCCTGGATGCGCTGCGGGCCGGCAGCAGGCCAGCGACAACCGTCAGCAGTACCGAAATTGCAATGAGCACCAGCGCATCCTGCACGGGCAGGCTCATCAGATTGGGCACCTGTTTGGCAGCAAGCGCCCAGGCATTAACCGGAAAGCTCACGGCCATCACAACGACAATGGCAAAGACGCCGGCGATGAGGCCCTCGATAAAGGTCTCGGCATTGAATACGTTGGCCACGTTGCGCTTCGACGCGCCGATCGCACGCAGGATGCCAATCTCCTTTTTGCGTTCCAGCACGCTGATGTAGGTGATGATGCCGATCATGATGGAGCTCACCACCAGACTGATACTCACAAACGCGATGAGCACCAAGCTGATGGTGTTCACGATGTCGGTCACCGAACCCATGATGATGCCCATGTAGTCGGTGTACGAAATTGCCTGCTCATCATGGCCAGCGGCTTTGACCTGCTTGTTGTACGCATCGATGTGATCGAGTACGCGCTCCTTGGCCTCAAAGTCGCGCGGGAAAATCTTGACCGAAATGGGGTCGGCCTCGTCCGCATAACCCAACGTGGTCAGATTGTTATCGTAGGTGAGCTTCGACGCCTTGGCATAGCTCATCATGAGCGAACTCAGGTCCTCGGCGTCCATGTTGAAGTGAATGGCATGAGCAAAGGCACTCGCATCCACGCGCATGGCGCTCGCCAGGTTAGCAAAACTCGACGACATCTGCGTCGCCATCTGGCCCATGAGCCCTGCTGCGCCTGCCCTGAGCTGAGCTGACACCGTCGCCGCAATCTGATCGCTGATCGACTTCATCACCTGATCCATAGCCTGCTGCAGATACGGAGCCAGCTGCTTTTGCACATAGTCGGTCATCGCCTGCTGCAGGCGCTCGGCCAGGGCATCGCCGCCGAGCGCTTTGAGCTGGGCCAGGATTTGCTGGGCTGTGTCATCATTCTCAAGATACGTCGAGAATGCGGCAGAGAGCTTTGACGCGTCCTTAAGATCTTCGGGTGACAGCGCCCTAAACTGATCAGACTGCAAAAAGCTCTCAAACAGCTGGTTGGCTAGCGTTCCCACCTGCTGCATTTGCTCGGGCGTGAGTTCCAGGCCGTCAAAGATGCCCGAGAAATCTGGAGCCGGCGCTTTGGCCATGATGTCACCAAAGTCGATGTCCTTGCCAACGCCCGAAAGATCAATATCCAGGCCCGACAGATCGACGCCCGAAAGATCAATGCCGTCGCCGGCCGCACCCGAGAGCGCAGACGCATCAAACGAAAACGCACTCTTGAGCGCCGCCTCGTCCACACTGAACATGCTGCCCAGATCAACGCCTTGCTTGGCCTCGCCTTGCAGTTCGTCGAAGGTTTTGCCCGTAAAGACATCCGTCTCGGGGTGGGCAAGCTGCTCCTGCACAATCTGCGAATCGGCGGCGCGCTCCATAAGCTGGCGAGTCAGCGCATGCGTGTAGGCAATGCCCGGGGACAACGCGCTCGCGTTGGCCGTCTCGTTGGGTCGCACCACGCCCACAATGTGCACGTCAATACCGTTGGCAACCTTGGCCGTCATAAAATCAGCGTCGCCAGACATGTCAGTCCACATGCCGGTCTCTTCGTTTTTGCGATAGGCATCGGCCGGCGACAACACCTTAAACGTCGTGGACAGCGCATCGTCGTAGGTAAAGTCGGCGCCGGTCTCGGGCGTCTCGACCCCACCGTCAGCCGTCATGGCGCTGTTAACCAGATCGTTGAGTTCATTGATATCCAACGCACCGATGCTGTAGAGCGTGTAGTCGCCCACCGTGCCGCGACTCGAAAGCACCATCACGGCTTCGTTAGCAGACGTAGGCCAATGCCCCGCCACGACGTCGTATTGGCTGTCGAGCAGGCTCTGGTCGTCAATCATTTCGTTGAAGACCGAGGTCCCCATGGACTCCATGCTCACCGTTGCTGCCGAGCTCGCGCCGCCGCTCATGGCCTCGGTCATGGCATTGGGCACCAGACGCACGGGCTTCTCGTCTCCCTTGCCCGCGCGATAGACAACCGGCGTTACGCCATAGCCGTACTGAATAGCGTTGACCTCTTTGTCGATGCCGTCGCCACCGGCATCGAGCCATGCCTTAAAGCTCGTCATGTCGTTGGACTTAACACTTGCAAACATATCCTTTACGGCCGTGACCACGGGAATCTTATCGGTTCCCGGAGCCTTGCCGTCGGTGCCGTCGTCGGATAAATCCTCGCCGTTGGACGCCTCATCATCCACAGCCCCCTGTCCGCCCATCATGGACGACAGGTCGTAGTCCTGCTTGGAGATCGTAAGCGGGTAACTCGAGAGCGTATCCTCCTCGACCTTTTTGATGTAGTTGTTCACGCCATTGGAGAGCGCCAAGATCGCCGCGATACCGATAATGCCAATCGACCCCGCAAAGGCCGTCATGGCCGTACGGCCTTTTTTGGTCATAAGGTTTCGGGCAGAAAGCCCCAGCGCCGTCACAAAGCTCATCGAGGTTTTGCGCGTAGGCTTGGCCTCGCGGCGCGTGGCGTCAGCGACATCGAAAGGATCGGAATCGTCGGTGATCTTGCCATCCGCCAGGTTAACGATGCGCGTGGCGTATTGGTATGCCAACTCGGGATTGTGTGTGACCATGATGACCAGGCGGTCGCGTGCAACATCCTTGAGCAAGTCCATGACCTGCACGGACGTTGTAGAATCCAAGGCGCCGGTCGGCTCGTCTGCCAGCACGATCTCGGGGTCGTTGATCAGGGCACGGGCAATCGCCACGCGCTGCATCTGTCCACCCGAAAGCTGGCTCGGGCGCTTGTTAACATGCTCGCCCAGGCCGACTTTCTCCAACGCCTCGCGCGCACGCTGGCGGCGTTCGGCATGTCCCACGCCCGTGAGCGTGAGCGCCAGCTCCACGTTTTCCAAAATGGTCTGATGCGGAATGAGGTTATAGCTTTGGAACACAAAGCCGATGCGGTTATTGCGGTAGGCGTCCCAATCGCGATCGTGGAAGTCCTTGGTCGATATGCCATCGATGAGCAAGTCGCCAGAATCGAAATGATCGAGCCCACCGATAACGTTGAGCATCGTAGTTTTGCCCGAGCCCGAGGGGCCCAGAATGGCCACGAACTCGTTATCGCGAAAAGCCAGGCTTACGCTGTCGAGCGCCACCTGCGTAAACGACTGAGTGACGTACCTTTTGCAAATTCCTTTGAGCTCCAGCATGGACGGCAACCTCTCCTGCGCAGGCACCCTGCCCGCTCTCCCCCGCCGTTCGTATTCGACGCGTTTGTCCTACTCTATCGCCATTTTTTGCCGGCGCCAGTGAGGAATGTAACGAAGCACGCCAAAAAACGAACGGGACGGCGCCTAAAAGAAGAGGTCCCGAGCGGGACCTCTGTATGGTGGAGCTTATCTTGAAAGGCAGCGGACTACTTCGCACAGCGACACGCGATCCTCGCTATGCTTTACGCGTTTTTTACTGCTCGCTATTCGCAATCGCCTGGTCGATAAGCTTGTCGAGCGCTGCGCGCTGCTCGGCGGAGCTAATGGCTCCCACGATTGGATCCCCTACGATGTTGCCATTCTGATCGATGACATACGTTGTCGGGAACGAGAACAAATTTGACGTGAACTTACCGGCCTCGCTATCCGACTTGAACCAGATGTTCTTATATGTCACGCCCTTCTTGCTCAGCACGTCCTTGGCATCTGCGATCTCGCCCTTGTTGCCATCGAGCGTAAAGGAATTGACGCCCACGACCTGGCCGCCCTTCTCGGCAAGCTCCTGATTCAGCTTCTCAAGATCGCCCAGCTCGCCCACGCACGGCTTGCAAGTAGTGAACCAGAAGTTCATGACGGTGACCTTGTTCTTAGAGAACAGCTCGTCGCTGTTCACGTCGTTGCCATCCAGGTCCTTGCCCGTAAAGCTGGGGAACTTCGTCGTCTCGCTCGAAGCATTGGCACCGGCCGTCATGCCAGCGGTCGAAGCGTCGACGCTCTCGCCTGCGCTCGGCGTGCTTCCACAGCCGGGGAACTCCTTCTCCAAGCTCTCGAGCTTGTCCTCGATCTCCTTGATCTGCTGTGCACCGGTCTTGAGCGTCTTAAGCTCATCCGCCGTGAACTCATCCTTGGCGCCGTCGATGGTCTTGAGCAGAAAATCGCCGTAATTGCTGCCGTCCTCAATCATTGCCGAGTCTTTATTTGCCGCATTGAATACCTTTTCCCACAGCGCGTTATCACTCGAAAAGATCTCGTTCTCCTTCTGCATGAGCTTCGCATACAGCTCGGCGGCCTCGTCGGCATTGGCCGGCTTCTGCGCAGCGAGTTCTGCGATCTTAGGATCGGAGCTCGCAGATTCGCTCGCATTGCCACCGGGCGCCGAACATGCCACAAGGCACAAGGCCAATACCGGCACCATAAACAGGGCCGCAATCTTAGAAAGCTTCATAGTCATTCCTCCGTTTTGTCGAAGCTTGTTTACTTTTTATCGGCAGTCAAGGGAAGCTTTTCCGCCGACACATCCAGGCCATAGCGATAGCTGATGGCATCGACGGGGCAGGCCCCAATGCACTTTCCGCACCGGATACATTCGGCATGATTGGGCGCGCGGACCACATCAACGTCCATCTGACAAACCCTTGAACACTTGCCGCACGAGATGCATTTGCACGCGTCGACCTGAATCCCCAACAAGGACACCTTATTCATGAGCGCATAGAATGCGCCGAGCGGGCAAATCCATTTGCAGAAGGGGCGATAGAACAAAACGCTCAGCACTACCACGGCAATGAGAACGGCAAGTTTCCAAGTAAAGAGCTGTCCCAACGCAGATCGAATGCCGGCATTGGCAATGGCCAGCGGAATGGCGCCCTCGAGCACGCCCTGCGGACAGATGTACTTACAAAAGAACGGGTCGCCCATGCCCACGTCGTTAATCACCAAGACGGGCAGCAGCACCACGGCAAACAGCAGCACGACGTACTTGATGTACGTGAGTGGCTTGAGCTTTTTCGTGGAGAACTTTTTTCCGGGAATCTTGTGCAGCAGCTCCTGCAGCCAGCCAAACGGGCACAGAAAGCCGCATACAAAGCGTCCCAGCAGCACGCCGAGCAAAATGAGCGCACCGGTAACATAGTAAGAAAAGTTGAACTTGGATGAACCTACTACCGACTGGAACGACCCGATGGGGCACGCACCCGATGCCGCGGGGCACGAATAGCAGTTAAGCCCGGGTACGCAGACTGTTTTTCCCGCGCCCTGATAGATGCCGCCTTTGGCAAAGTTTGGCAGGTGAATGTTGGTGACGAGCGTCGCCGCCGCCTGAATGAATCCGCGAAATCGGGCCAAAACATGCGACGCAGTGTTTTCTCTTTTATCCAATTCCGATACACTCCAAGCACAGCCTAATCGCTTTGGCCAGCACGGCATCTGCCTCGCCACGCATAACGCCAAAGCACACCATGGTGATTCCGACGATCAACAAAGCGACCTGTACCACGGGTTTTACCGCTTTGAACAACCTGACCACTCCTTTCGTTACGCGACCATTGGACCATATCGGCTATAAAATCCGTGTTAAGCGCGATTTGAAATGTGCAAGGAGACTGTTATGCGTATTTTGATCGTCGAGGACGAGCGGGCGCTGTGCGACGCAATCGCGCGCAGCCTGCGGAACTTGGCGTACAGTGTCGACTGCTGTCACGACGGACAGGAGGCGCTCGACCTACTGGACGTTGAGGCCTTCGACCTCGTGGTACTCGACCTCAACCTTCCCCGCATCGACGGCATGACCGTACTCAGGGAACTTAGGAAAACTGACTGCGAGACTAAGGTACTGATTCTGTCCGCACGTGGCGAAGTATCAGATAAAGTCGCCGGACTCGATACCGGCGCCAACGATTACCTCACCAAGCCGTTTCATCTGGACGAGCTTGCGGCAAGGATTCGCAGCCTTACCCTAAGACGCTTTACACAAAGCGACGTAGTTTTAACCTGCGGAAAGCTCAGCTTTGACACCAAGGCGCGCATCGCTTCCGTGGACAGCGAGGCTTTATCTCTTACGCGCAAGGAAACGGGAATCTTGGAATACCTGATGCTTAATCAGGGGCGTCCGGTAAGTCAAGAGGAGCTTATCGAGCACGTTTGGGATAGCAGCGTAAACAGCTTTAGCAACGCAACCCGCGTTCATATCTCGTCACTCCGCAAAAAGCTACGCAGCGCTTTGGGATACGACCCGATTCGCAATCGGATTGGAGAGGGCTACGTTATGGAGGATAGCGAATGAAAAGGCTTTCGCTGCAATGGCGCATAACGATTATGACGGCACTGCTCACGTGTGCGGCGTGCGTGCTGACGAACTGCCTGGTCGGCTATACGGGCATGCGCTACATGGATGCCATCGGCAGTAACATCTCGGCCTTTAACGCAACCGGCGAAGATTCGCCCCAGGTGTTCGACCCGACGAAAGCGGTCCCCGATGACAGGGTCACGATCGTCGTAAACGACGCACAGGAGTCTTTTGGCACGACAGCCTGGTACATCACGGCTGGAGTCACACTCCTTGGCGGCGTGCTGGCATACTTTGTGAGCGGCCGTGCACTCAAACCGCTACGGGATTTCGCCGCCCAGGTAGAGCGCGTGCAGCCTGACAACCTAAGCGAAATCAGACTCAGTGAAGATGTGCCCACCGAGCTACAACGATGCAGCGCCTCTTTCAACGACATGATCGCCCGTCTTGGCGAAGGATTCTCTGCACAGCGTCAGTTTACCGGCAACGCCGCACACGAGCTGCGCACCCCGCTCGCCCTTATGCAAGCACAGATTGAACTATTCATCTCCGAGCACTCCGGTTTGCAACCCGAAACAGCCGAGCTGCTCGGCCTGCTACAAGAACAAACCGAGCGCATGTCTCGAATGACCAAGGTATTGCTTGAGATGAGTGAGCTCCGCAGCGTTCCTTGCGAGGACGATGTTGAACTCGGTCCCTTGTCCGAAGAGGTCCTCACTGACCTTGCGCCACTTGCCGAAAATAGGAGCATAGCCCTCAACTGTGCTGGAGACGCTTTAGTAATCGGGAGCGACACGCTCCTCTATCGGTTGCTGTTCAACCTGGCCGAAAACGCCATCCGTTACAGTCGCTCCGGCTCGACTGTCAATGTCTCCATCAGCGACAGCGACAGCCACGTGCTCCTGCGAGTCGAGGACCAGGGCCCGGGAATACCCAAGCAGTACCGTGAGAGCATCTTCCAACCGTTCTTTCGCCTGGATAAATCCCGCAGCAGGGCATACGGCGGCGCAGGACTCGGACTAGCGCTCGTTTGGGAGATTGCAGCGCTTCACGGTGGCACGGTAGAGGTCGAAGAAAGTTCCGAGAACGGGACCGTGATGCTCGTGACCCTCTCAAAGGGGGCCACCACGTGATCCGACTGTCCAGGAATCCCACTCGACATTGTGAAACGCGTCCCAAAACTTGGACATGAGAAATGGGAGAGAGTTCGCATCTATGCCGAGGACGAAGTCCTGGCGGGGATTCAGGATGCGCAGAGGAAGCTTGCGGCAGAAAACCCCGACAGAGTCGTGACCGTCGGCGGCAACTGTATGGTGTCGCCTGCCCTCTTCGATTACCTGCACGGGAAATACGAGAACGTTGGAATCGTCTGGATCTATGCGCATCCGGATGTATCCACGCTGAATGATGGCTACCCCAACGCTCACGCCATGGTACTTGGCAGCCTTTTGGAACAGGGTGCACCGCAACTCGTTTCGCGGATGCGGCATCCGGTGTTTAAGCCGAGCGATGTCCTGCATGTCGGGCTACAGCAGCTCCACGACTATCAGGAGGTTTGCTTAAACAAGCATAGGTGTTGCGGTTTTAGCCGATGTCCTCATGGAGGAAAACGACATGCTGGGTCTGTCTGATTAAAGTCCAACAGTTTCCATGAGGCATCTAGCGCGGTAAAAGCTAAAGACCCGGGAGACCCCAAACTGTCAACCATCTTTACGGGTGCAAGGGAAACGGGCAAGACAGCCCCCTCTCGCTCCTATCCGAAACGGCGCTTGAACACGGCTGGATTGCAGCGAATGTCTCCGCCATGCCCGGCATGCTCGAAGATATCATCGAGCACACAAAGGAGGCCGCAGGCCGTTACCTCTCGCAGCCCCATACACGCGTGAGCGGAGTTCAAGTTGGGCAGCGGGGCGGTTTAGCGCGCCAATATAATCAAATCGTGCACTTCCATAGCCTCTCGTCTACGTGGTGTACCGTCGTCTCCCCTTTTATCAGAGTTGGGCGATTTTCAGGCACCCGAGCTGAACTCAAATTGAACTCAACGATGCCTTATCGGTCGAGGGCGTCCTAGCGAGAATATACAGAGGCGCACATTTCGCAGGGAACCTCCCATTCGTTATCATATCGGGATGCTGTCAAGGCAGCGTCAATGCGTTCGACCTACACCTTCTCGCTTTTCGAGGCCTCGTCTGCAGGACCATCGGAATCGATACGGAATCGATCGGCATACCATTCATCCGAAGCAATCACCTTATGGAGCATCTGGAGATGCAGGTCGACATAGTGGCAGAACGCCTTGCCGCATTCCACGAGAGGCGCATTGTTTCTCTCGTTGGGCTCGGCTCCAAAATTAAACTCGACCTCATAGCCCTCCCCAGGCACACCCATGCTCGGCAGAATATCAATGGAGAAGTGGACGAATCCAGACGTCACCTTGTATACATCTTTTACCTTTGGATCGAACTTCTCGAGTAAGTCTTGAAGTCTTCCATCGGACATCTTCTCACCCGAGAAATCTTTCAGCTTGTTCACAGGCACACCTTGAAACACCTGCTTGAGAAAGTCATCCTGGTCTTCGGCGGCGAATAATGCGAATGTCCGCAGGCAGACTCCAACCTGTGCGCGGAGAAGCTGGGCGACGCAAACAAGATTCCTCGACTCGAGCATGGAGATGAATCCGTCTATCAGTCTCATCGCATACTCAGAGGAGGATGCCAGATATAGATCCCATTGGGTAAAGTCGCCGTTCATGAAGGGAATCGCTGCATTGCGCTCGGCGACTCTCAAGGCACTCAGGCTTTGTTCTATTTTCTCGGCTTCTTGTTTGAACTGTTCGCTATCCAAAATGCCCCCAAATGCCGGCTTCTCAACAAATCAAAAAAGCAGGAGAGACAGAGATTAGGTTCCTGCTCCACTGAACCCGCGCTTCCAGTCGAGACACTCCTCCTCGAAGATCTCCCCAGAGTCCCGTCTCTCGCGCCCCTCACGGAACTGTCCATATCAGTGTAGCCAATCCAAGCACAGCCCCACCGCACGGCCCAGTCGCTTCCGGTCCTGCGTGGCCCCGTGAAGGCGGAAGGGCGTGGTTGTCGTCATCGCGCTCCTTTCTCCTCATACCTTTTTGGGCATGCGTCACGGGCCCCCGCGCGGCGCTGAGAGCGAATCGGCGCAGGCTTGGGGCCAGTTGCGTAGAGGTTGAGGTTCGGGTTTCGCCGGCTTACGCAGCTTGGCGGGCAGAGCGCCCGGGCTCGCTGCGCCTAGGGCGCGGCGGGATCCGCGACGCCGGAGGTGTCGATCTCGCCCAGATTGGCGAGCTGCTCGATGAGGGGGAGGCCCATCGGGTCGTCCACCTCGACGCCGCCGAGCACGATGGTGCTGTCGCGCGTGTCGATTTGGGTTGTGAACACGGCCGGGTCGAAGCCCGAAGCGATAAAGCCAATGCCCGCGAGGACAACACCCGCGGCAACGAGCCCGCCCGCCACGGCGAGGTAGATCTTCTTCGCGCTGGTCATGGTACTCACTCCTTTCTACGCCGCGAGATGCGCGGCAGCGCCGCCCTTCTCGCTCTTACCCTTCCAGAAGGGCGAGGCGGCCTTCCTCGCCCAGAGCGCCGAGAGGCGCGCAATTTGTTTTGAGGCGGCCCAAGCGCCAGCACCAACGAAGAGCGCCACGCCGACGAGGCCGAGCCCCACGCCCGCCGAGGCGAGGGCGTACGGGAAGTGGCCGATGGTGACGCCGCTTACGGCAAACAGGAGCTCAACTACGCCCACGCCCCCGAGTGCCGCCGCGACGATCCACACGCAGAGCGCCAGCACCCAGATGCAGATATAGACCGTGACGACCACGGCGGCGAAGGCGGCGAGCAGCGGCACCCACACCGGGGAGCCCACGATGGTCAGCACCCACAGCAGCGCGGTGCTGCG
This sequence comes from uncultured Collinsella sp., assembly GCA_900554325.1. Classification (GTDB taxonomy): domain Bacteria; phylum Actinomycetota; class Coriobacteriia; order Coriobacteriales; family Coriobacteriaceae; genus Collinsella. Next base: position 10,669 of record USHA01000021.1, on the reverse strand, counting down.
CTGGCGCGTCCTCGCGATCGCGCGCGGCACGGCGGGCAGGTCGTCGAGCGTGACCTCCGCCACCTCGCCGGGCGTGCCCATGGCGGCCACGGCCTCCTCCTCGCTCATACCGTCCTCCATGCGATCGGCGATGGCCTCCGCATAGAACGCCTTGGTCTCCTCCACCTGCTCGGCCGGCAGGCAGGCGAGCAGCTCGCTCAACCGGCCCAGAAACTCATCACGCGTCATGGTGCGCCCCCTCAACGTATGCGTAAATCTCCCGTACGGACGGCCACTCGGCCAGGAACTCCTCGATGCGCGCTCGCCCGTCGTCCGTGATGCGGTAGTACCGGCGCAGCCGCCCGTTGTGCTCGGCGGAGCGCGCCGTGATGCACCCGGCCTTCTCCAGGCGCTTGAGCAGCGGGTAGAGCGTCGACTCCGTGAGCCCCATGCTCGCCGGTACGTCCTTCACGATCTGGTAGCCGTAGGACTCCTCGCCGGAGACGGCCGCGAGCACGCAGGCCTCCAGGAAGCCGCGCTTCATCTGTGCCTCCATCCGCACACCTCCTCTCGTCATATACTGTGCTATACACACTATACGATGCAAGGTATTAGACGTCAACTCTCATCGCGAAGGTTCTCCGGCCCCTGCGCGCTGCGAACGTGATGTCGCGGGACGGTTGGCATTATGCATGAAACGTCAAGTAACGCTCTTTTGATCCACTTCCACTCGGCCCCATATGCCTTGTACAACACCCCCTTCGACCTCGGGTTCAAGAGAGCCGCTAGTCTTCCTTTATACGTTCGGCATAATCGTAGGCGATACCCACAAATTCCAGTCCCGAGCAACAAGAGTACAATTGCTGCTAGTGTTGCCAGCTGTTGGGAGATGGAAGATGGACTGCGATGGCTACCCATGCGTTCCCATGCCGTTGATGTGCACCGCCTTTGTGCCGGGGCAGATTGACGCTGCGGTTGCAGGCATTTCCGACCCCGATTCGCGCGCCATTGCCACGGCAGAAGCTCTGTACTTTCGCGGACAGGCCGCCCTCGCTGCCAAGACGGCGCGCCCCTATCTTGACGCCACCGATCCCGCACTGCGCTATTCCGCATGCTTTATCTGCGGATATGCCAGCCTGTCGCTCAACCGTATCCCCGACGCCCGCCGGTGCCTTGCTGGCATCCTCGATATGCCAACCGACGAGGAGTCGCCCGCCGTCCACGCCACGCATATCCTGTTCGCCTCGGCCGCGAGCGTCCTGCTGCACTTGCCTTCCCCGTATTCCGCCGAAGAGTTTTATCCGCTTGCGGCGCATCTGCCCGAAGGCCTGCGCCTGTTCGCCAGCTACGTGATGGCGCACGCCCTGTACCTGCGCGGCGAATATGGCCGCAGTCTGGGCATGGCAGAAAACGCCCTGATCATGAAACAGGGAAGCTATCCCATCTCGGAGCTATTCCTGCACTTGTCGGCTTCTATGGCATGCATGAGCCTCAAGGACATCGACGCCGCAAAGGCACACTTCGGAGTTGCTTGGAACATTGCGCGTCCCGACGGCCTTATCGAGCTCATTGGCGAACACCACGGCCTTTTGCAGGGGCTTATCGAGGCGTGTCTAAAAACGCGATTCCCTGACGACTTCGCGCGCATCATCGAGATTACGTATCGATTCAGTTACGGTTGGCGGCGCATCCACAACCCCGATTCGGGCGAGGACGTGGCCGACGATCTAACGACCACGGAATTCACCATGGCCATGCTCGCCTGTCGTGGGTGGACCAACGCCGAAATCGCACGCCATATGGGAGTATCGCCGGGCACCGTCAAAAATCGACTGTCCAACGTGTATGCAAAGCTTGGCATCGGCACGCGCACCGAACTGGTCGCGCATATGCTGCGTTAGCGGCCAGACTGCCTAGCGCGGCACGTGCGCCCCGGAGCCCCGGCGCTTCGCTCGCTCAAATTGGACATTTTGGCCCTCGGACGACACTACCGTGACAGGATGCCTTCTAGCAAAATTGGATTATTTCCACCGATACCTGCGGGATGGGAGCCAAAGATGCTTGATCGCCGTTCGTTACTTGTTGCCGGAGCGTCCTCGCTGGCGAGCATTATGTTGCCGCGCGTGCCGGGAAGCGCAAACGCCTTCATATTGCCGTTCGCCCCCGCCGAGGCATACGCCGACGAAGATGATCCCTTCAAGGTCTTGGTGCTCTCGCGCACCATGTTTGGTGTGGTCGTGGTCGACGTCGCCAACAAGAATACGCCCATCACGGGTGCCCAGGTCACGCTCATATCGCGCTATGCCGCAGGCAAGCAGCTCACCGCCACGACCGATGACGAAGGCACGGCCATCTTTGAGGTCGCCCCTCTTTCAGAAGGCTACGTGGACGAGGCAACGCTTCTCGACGCGTACGACTTTAACGGCGGCATCTCCATTAGCATGGCAGGCTACCGCGATGTCGAGATTCCCCTTGCGCGTATCCAGGGCGGCACCGCTATTACCGCACCCACACGTCCGCTCTCCGATGGTGAGCCGTACTTTCGACAGCTCACGTTCGACGAATGGGACATCCAGTACGCCGACGCCACGTTTATGGCAATGCCAGCGGACGAAGCAGCAAACGACCAGCCCGACACGCACGCTTTTACCGTGCAGGCTCATCTGCCGCAGGGCGGGCAGGCAACGTTGCATATCAATAAAGTGATGCCCGCTGCGGGCAGCTCACCCGAAACCGTCACGCAGATCGGCCAGATCAAGGCCAGCGCATCGGGCGCGGATAATCTGGCGACGTTCACGCTTGAAGACACGTTCCTCGATGCAGCTTCGGGCCTTCTGGAGGAAGGGTGCAAGCTGCGCTTTATGCTCGACTACCAGGGCAAAACCTACACGCTCTCATCCCCTATGGCCGTTGTCACCGCGCCGGCCGCAAAGGCGGAATCGGGCTCGACCACCATCATTCCCACCACCATGGACCAAGAGATCACTCCGTTTGATTTCCCCGCGGCGTTTCCCGGTATCGGCGGCAATAAGTTCACGTGCTGGATGCCCACATTTCCCATTCTGTTCGATTTCTCGTTTGCTGGATACGTGCTGTTTGGCGGAGGGTACAAACCAGCTAGCTATATGAACGATTCGGGCAACCCTGATCCGGAATACTGGAAGAAATCGCCGCGTGAGTCGGGCGCCAAGCAGGCAAACCGCTACCTCGACGAGATGGAGGGGAAGTGGAATCAGTACAAGAGGATGAGTGCCGGTTCGGGCACCGATCCAAGAAACACCAAGCTCCTTCGCCACCATTGCACGCCGCTGTTCACGATGGATATCGCCACACAGCTGTACGGCTCGCTCGCCTACGATTGGGTGGGCAAAACTTGGGGCGATAACAACGATCCGGCGTTCGGCAATATTAAGGCCCTCTTCCAAGTAAAAACCGACCTCAACTGGACCGAGCAGTTTACCCTGGGCCCGGTGCCGTTTTTCCTAAACGTCAACCCTTGGGTGCTGGCGAAGCTGGCGCTCGCGGTAGGCGCCCACACGCACGGCAGCGGTGCGGCGTTCTTCAAAAACATTTCGCTCGACTATTCCAATACGTCGGGATCATTCACCATCCAGATTGGGCTTGCCGTCACCTTTGGAGCCGGCGTTGCAGGCGTCGCTTCGTCCGCCGTGCGCGGTGCCGCATCCCTCACACTGTTCATTGGATACGAGAAGGCGGACGGCCACCAGCTTCCGCGGCTGCGCGTGGGTGCAGACGTCGATGTCGACGTGATACTCCAGTTCATCATGTTCAAGTGGACCACCAAGGCTTGGTCGGGATCGTGGCCCACACTCCTCGATTCGTGGAATATGTCGGTGAACAATGGCAACCAGTATGTGCTCCAGCGCTCTGAGCTCGCATTGGGTGGAGATACGCCTTACACGCTGGATGCCCGCTTCGGCTCGGCCGGCAACATCGAGGCGGGCGGCGTGCCGCAATTTATCGCATCGGCCACCATCGTCACCAACGCCGAGCTGCTCGCACGCGCCGAGGTTAAGGCCGCTGTCGTAAACGTCGCGCCCGTCGTGCGCGATTGGGATCAAGCGGTCACGCGCATTGAGCTCGAGGCGGATGCAGAAAGCGACGACACAGGACAGATCGAGCATTTCGTCCATGCACTGATAGAGAACGACGAAAACGCCGCGACGATGTATAAGTACACCTATATCGGGCAGGCGAAGGACGCCGCTGCGGACCCCAACGCCAATTCTGCTGGTGTATCGGAAGACGAGCGTGGCGGCATCAAGCCCTCGAGCGACAACGTGCTGTTTGCTGGCGTGCTCAGCGAAGCCCACATGAAGCTGGCAATGATTGCCGGCGTAGAATGCCTGTTCCGTATCGCCTCGGTGCGCTACGGCGACAATGGTCGCTCGCGCCTGGTGGTACACACAAAGGCAAACGGAACGTGGTCCGCTCCCACGCCTGTGGACTTTCCCCTTGGGTTTGGCGAGGGCGACGTGGAGCGCGACAGCATATACGATTACGACTTCGACGTAGTGGAATATACGGACGGAAGAGGAAACCAGGACGCCTACGTGCTGCTGGTCTCGGGCGAGCGCCCCGCCGGCGACAACACCCTTTTCGATACGGCGAGCACATCCGGCATACTGTCCGTTGTGCGCCTGCGCATAAGCAACGACGGAGTTCGCGTGATATCGCACACGTCGTGGCGCAGCATCTCGCGCGGCCGCCTTCAGGAGGATGGCTACCATTGCCTGCAGTGCCCACGCATCACGGTGGGCAAGACACTTGTCGACGGGCGCCTGTCGGGCGCCTACCTCCACCGCCGCGGAACCACCGCAGAAAAGACGCTCGGCAGCGAGGCTGAGGTTGCGCTGGAGTGCTTTACCCTATGGTCGGACGTTTCGGGCGACAGCCTGACGTTCCGCCAAGTTCTCCGCTTTCCGCAAGCACCGTCGAGCATCGAGCTGGGTGAGCCCGAGAATATCAACGGCAAAATGGTGGTGCCCGTTGCATACGAGACCGCAGACGGTTGCGGCTGCGCATCGTACGCCGTGATCGGCCAGTCCATCGCGGGCTGGGGCGTTATGTCGCCAGATGCCACAGTACCCCACGCGGTGCCGTGGCCGCAGCACACGGGCTTTTTGGCAACTGTCAACGAGCAGCTGCAGCATGTTACGTGGACGCGAGGCGCATCGGCATTTGCAACGCAGCCCGTGGGTGCCGCAGGCTGTGGCCCGGCATCGTTTAGCGTAAGCAACAACGGCAGGTGCGTGCTCTATGTAGAGAACACCGATGGCAAGGTGGGACAAACCTACGACGAAGAAGGCAACCCGGTTGCAGTGATGGGCAAGCACTTCCGCATCTTCGCCAGCACCTTGGCGGGCGATCTGTTCACGGAGCCGTTTGTGATGTGCGAGCTGGACCATCCCGTCGATCAGATAACGACATTTTTGACGTCGGGAGGCATGCTCTCCGCGCTCGCCACGCACATTGTGAGCGCGGAGAAGAGCGAGGCAGAGCTGCACGACATCGAAGTGCCCTTGGTGGCGTGTGCCACTCCGACGGGCGCCGTTGCTACCTCGGGCGCGGTGGTGCCCGGAGCAGCAGGCGAATCCTTCATGGTCACGGTGCGAAACGACGGCAACACCTTACTGACCGCCGGCACGATCGATCTGTACCGAGAGGGCTCCAGCCAGCCGTTCTCCAGCGCATCCATCGGATTCGGAGTGAACGCACGCATGGCTTCGATCTACGATCCAGAGCTTGCCGAGGACGCTTCGGCCAACGATATGGCACACGTGAAGTACGCGCTCGAGACGCTGGGCGCACGTTTTGCAACGCACCCGCTGGTAGCCGACAACGGCAACGCCGTGCTGGCACCGGGTTGCACGGCACAGTTCCGTATGAGCTTCGCCATCCCCGAGAGTTGGAGCGACGAAGTGGGCAAACGCGTAACGCTGTATGCGAAGGCGCGTAATCTGGTGGCGCTCGATCCCGTAACGCTCGAAGAAATTCGACCGGGCGCGAACTCGGCGCTGGGTGCTGTACTGCATGAGCTCCACGTGCCCGACGCGGCATGCGAACGCTCAGAAGTTCAGGTCGGCGTATGCGACAGCGCGGACGCCACAGGGCTTCACGACGCCCCGATGACGGCGGACGGCGATGGTGGCTCAAGTGGCGGCGGTACTGACGAGGGCGGCGGCTCCGGCGGAAGCAGCTCCGGCAGTGGCAAGGACCACGGCAATAACAAGCGCTCCGGAAAAGCGGGCGCGCTTGCGGGCACGGGCGATGCCAACGTTCCCCTCACGGCAGCCGCTGCAGCACTCGCCGCGGCAGGCGCCGGCCTCGTCGCCTACAGTGCCCGCCGCACGGCGCTCGAGATCGACACCGCCAATGAGGCCAATTCGGATAGGCCTCGCTAGCTCCTAGTTACTTTTGTGAGAGACGTCGACTCGGCTCATCGAACACCAAAAGGGGCTGGCCCCGATAACTCGGAGCCAGCCCTGAGTCGCCTGACATGGGAATCGCAACCCGCTACTTGAGCTTCAATGCCTCCATCATGGGCGCGGCGGCGTCCCAATCGATCTTCCAGCCAATCGACACGCGGACGGTCTCGCCCGTCGCGGGAGCCGTCGCAAACAGCGTATGGCCGTTGTCGGGACCGGTAAAGCGCAGCCACGTTATGCCGTTGTACTCGACCTGGTCGGTTGTCGTCTCTTTGCCTTCGTAGACCTGCTCTAGGCTTGCAACCTCTTCCTCCGGCGAGCGCGGGAAGATGCTGATGTTCAGGCGTCCTCCAGTCTCGTCGTGGAAGAAGTTTGCCTTTTCGCGCTCTTCGTCGGACGAATCCAGCGTGTACCCATCGGCGGCCTCGATGCTGTACGATGCGCAGTCGATGCCCGTTAAATCTGCCTTCTCGCCAGAATCGGCCACGCCGCCGGCCGCCTTGAACTCCTTGGTCTCGCAGTCCGTGGTGTCAAAGTGCATAGCCTCATGATTCTTGGCAGGGGCGTAAGCGTCTACGAACTCGACAGTGATGGGCCCGTAGTACGCCGTCTTGGGCGCCCAGAAATACACGTACTCAACGGTCTCGCCCGGACCGATATCTGGCCTCTCGGAAAGGTCAATTCCCTTGTGCAGATCATCGGGAGCTTCGCTTGCGACGTAGTCGAGCACAGCCGCCTTGCCGGAAGTAAACAACGGGTCGCCCGCCTCAAGATCGCCCTGGGCAGCATGCACGTTGAAGGAACTGAACGTCCTGTTCTTTGTGTTGTTGTTGGTAATCTTGATGTGCAGGTAAAAGCCGTCCTGCTGCTTGGCATCACCGCGATAGAACGTACCGTGAGCCACCGACTCATAGGTAATGCCTGCCACCTCGACCGTCTGCGACTCATAGGCCTTGGACTTCTTGGACTTCTCCTGCACAGGTGCGCTCCCGCCCGAGCCACTCGGCGCATTACCGCCGCAGCCGGCAAGCGTACACGCCAGCACAGCCGAAAGCGTCACGGTGGGAATTCCTAACAGCAGTTTCTTTGTCATGGGCCTCATCATTCTCACCGCTCCTTTCGGCTTGCAGCTCATCCATTGCCCGAGTCCCAAGTCGACCCCGTGGCATCGGCTTCCACTATGAGCGTATGACGAAACACGGCGCCGGCGAAGTGACCCGTGGCCCAAATAACGACCCACCAGCGTTCCTTATGGGCCAAAAGAACTCGCACATGCACGCCCCCGGCCCATAAAACGAGACGTCTGTCCCAATGTTCGATTCGATCCAACAATCCGCACGACACGTTTTCGACAACGTATCCAACCGCAAACGCAGCAAGACGCATTCGGCCGCCTTCAAATTTACTCGGGCAGAACCGACTCGGTTTTGTCCGAGTAAACTCGAGCATAAACTGATCCATGCGATACAATTAACTCGGACAAAACCGAGTCGGAAGGAACCGAGTAAGTGGAATTTATTGGCAGGGAGCGTGAGCTCGCCCGTATTAAGAAAACGCTCAAAGCACCCGAGCAGCGCAATGTTCTCATTTACGGCAGGCGTCGCGTCGGAAAAAGTGAGCTCATCAAGCAGGCGCTAACCGATTTGTCGGACGTCGCAACGGTCTATTACGAGTGCCGCCAAACCTCCGAGGCAGACAACCTCGAGAGTCTGTCCGTCCTTGTTGCTGAAGCGCTGAGCTTTCCTCCGCTCGCCTTCACAGGCATCCGCGAGCTCATCGAATTTCTGTTTGCCCAAGCTAAAGACAAGAACATTACCCTCGTTCTCGACGAATACCCCTACTTGAGAGATGCGGTTAAAGGCTTAGACAGCATTCTTCAGACCTCAATCGACGCCCACAGGGAAGACTCACGTTTAAACATTGTCCTGTGCGGCTCCTACGTTGAGATTATGAAATCCCTCATCGAGCATGAAAGCCCCCTCTACGGGCGAATTGATCTCGCGCTTGAGCTTAAGCCCATGGATTACTTTGACGCTGCGAAGTTCTATCCCGCGTTCTCGCCCGAGGACAAGGTGCGGCTCTATAGCGTTTTTGGCGGTATCCCCTTTTACAATCGCCTCATCGATCAATCCCAAAGCGTACGCGACAACATCATCGAGCTCGTCACGGAACCTGGCGCCCGCTTAGAAAGCGAGGTGCCGTCCTATCTCAACGCCGAGATCTCGAAGATGACCAACGCCAACGAAGTTTTCGGGGCTCTCGCACAAGGCTACTCCCGTTGGGGGGACGTGCTGGCACAGTCGCACGTCTCGAGCGGTCCGGCCATGGCAGACGTGCTCGACAAGCTCATGTCACTCGAAATCGTCCAAAAGCGTGCACCCATCAACGACCCTACGAACAAGCGCAAGTCTGGCTACTTTGTAGTGGATCCGCTTTCGCTCTTTTACTATCGCTATGTTTTCCGCAATGCCTCAGCGCGTCAGCTGCTCGACCCGGAAGTCTTCTATGATCGTCACGTCTTCCAAGACTTCGAGGAAAACTACGTTCCTCATATGTTCGAGGAGATCTGCCGTCAATACCTCGTGCGGCAGAACAGGACCGGCAAGATCGAACCGGCTTTCGACGCCATAGGCAAGTACTGGTACGACGACCCCGCAAACAAAACGAGCGGCGAATTCGATGTGGTAACGCAAGACCCCGAGGGCTACGCATTCTACGAAGCAAAGTTCCGCAAATCCCCCATTACGCAAAAAATGGTCGACGAGGAAATCGCCCAAGTCGAGGCAACGGGACTCAAGTGCCATCGCTATGGATTCTTCTCCCGTTCGGGCTTCGAAGCTGGCGAAAGCGATCGAACCGTCTTCATCGACCTGCCGCAGATGTTTGGATAGGACAGGACAGGTCCCTCCCGCATTCCAAGCATTCATTATCTAATCGAACGGTTGTTCGATGGATTTCGTGTTGGTTGGAATCGTCTGTGGGCTGGGCTATGCTACCTTGACTATCTATATGACTTAAACGCAGCAAAGGAGCACCGAGAGAGCGAGTATGGCAAAAAACACCGCAAACTATGGTAACGACAGTATCCGCCAGCTCAAGGACGAGGAGCGCGTACGCCTGCGCCCCGCCGTCATCTTTGGCTCGGACGGGCTCGACGGCTGCGCACATGCCGCCTTCGAGATCCTGTCCAACGCCGTTGACGAGGCGCGCCAGGGCTACGGCAAGCTCATCACCCTTACCGCCTTTCGCGATGGCTCCATTCAGGTAGAGGACAATGGCCGTGGCTGCCCGCTCGACTGGAACCCTTCCGAGAAGCGCTTTAACTGGGAGCTCGTCTTTTGCGAACTCTACGCTGGCGGCAAGTATAACAACAACCAGGGCGGCGACTACGACTTCTCGCTCGGCACCAACGGCCTGGGCTCCTGCGCGACTCAGTACGCTTCCGAGTACATGGACGTCACCGTCTGGCGTGACGGCAACAAGTACTCCTTACACTTTAAGAAGGGCAAGGTCGTCGGCGCCAAGAAGAAGGCACTCGAGATTGAGCCCAGCGACGAGGACCGCACCGGCACCACCATCAAGTGGCGCCCCGATCTTGAGGTCTTTACCTCCATCAGTATCCCCCACGATTGGTATCGCGAGACCATGCGCCGTCAGGCCGTGGTCAACGCCAGCGTGACCTTCCGCCTGCGCATCGAGGGCGACGACGGCGAGTTTTCCGAAGAGGACTTTTGCTACCCCAAGGGCATCGAGGACTACGTGCTCGAGAAGGTCGGTACCGACTACCTTACCGAGCCCTTCTTTATCGAGGCCGACCGTCGCGGTCGCGATCGCGAGGACCTGCCCGACTACAACGTAAAAATCACTGCTTGCATGTGCTTCTCGCGCACTTTCATGATGCAGGAGTACTACCACAACTCATCGTGGCTCGAGAACGGTGGCTCGCCGGAGAAGGCTGCCCGCAGCGCTCTGACCAGCGCCATCGATGCCTACATCAAGCAACAGGGCAAATACAACAAAAACGAGAGCGGCATTAAGTGGCAGGACGTCCAGGACTGTCTGGTGCTGGTGACCAACTGCTTCTCCACCCAGACGTCTTACGAAAACCAGACTAAGAAGGCCATCAATAACCGCTTTATCCAGCAAGCCATGACTGCTTTCTTTAAGGAGCGCCTCTCGACCTACTTGATCGAGAACAAAGACGCCGCCAACAAGATCATGGAGCAGGTGCTCATCAACAA
>USHA01000020.1 GCA_900554325.1 uncultured Collinsella sp. | reverse complement strand
CTCGCGGCCTCCCCCTTTTTGCGTTGTATACACGTTGTGCTTTGGGACTTACCTCCCCCGTATGCGCTCTTACTCTTTGGCTGTATTTTGAGTCCTTCTAGTGTATTTGAGCGATAATTACTCGCATTGGCGTTAGGGAGGGCTTGATGTTTACCGTATTTGTCTTGGGCAATATTGCTTCGGGTAAGTCGACGGCCTGCCGCTATTTCGAATCTCGTGGCGCTATGCTTATCGATTTGGATGAGCTTGCAAAATCTCTGTATGTGCCGGGCTCTGATATCGTCAATACTCTCGCGGATGAATTCGGTTGGGACATTTTGGATGAGGAAGGCGGCATTCGCCGCAGCATCCTCGCTTCTCGAGCTTTCGCTTCTCCTGATTCGGTCGCACGGCTCAATGGCATCGTGCATCCCGTTCTGATTGAACAGCTTTCGCTTAGGATTCTCGATCCGGTTTGTTGTACGGTTTCATCTCCCCGTTATCCCTTTGCGGTGGTCGAGGTTTCTGCTCCGACTGGTTTTGAGGATGCATTTGGCTTGGCTGATGAAATTCTGGTTATCAGCGCCCCTTTGTCAGTTCGTCGCGAGCGCGCTATTCAACGTGGCATGGAGCCATCCGATTTCGATGCTCGTTCTGCTTGCCAGCCCGATGAGTCTGCGCTGTGCAATCTCGCTACAACGGTGATTGATAATGCCGCAGGCGATAATTCGCTCTTTGAGCAGCTTGACTCATGGCTTGCATGCCACGGGTTTATAGATACTCCGGATAAGGAGGAGGCCGATGCCTAAGGCACGTTTCTTTACGTGGTATCGCGTGGCGCCACTTGCCGTTGTGTTCGTCTTCGGCCTTATTTCGCTCGTCTACTCGTGTGCCCCTGCCGCTTTCTTTAAGCCGCTGTATCCGATTGACTACGAGGCGTATGTAAAGCAATCCAGTATTTCGCATAATCTGGATCCGTATCTGGTGTGCGCTGTCATTAAGTCGGAATCGAATTGGGATCCCGAGGCCGAGTCGAATCAGGGTGCTCAGGGATTGATGCAGCTGATGCCCGAGACTGCCCAGGATATGATTGCCAAGGGCCTTGTCGACGGAGGGGAGTATTCGGCCGACAATCTTAACGATCCGGCTACGAATACGAGTTTGGCTGCGCATACCTCTCGTATCTTCTCGCCTATTTCAACGGGTCGACGGATAGTGCCATCGCCGCCTATAACGCCGGCATGGGCAATGTCGACGGATGGGCGCAGCAGGGTACGTCGCTTCATAATGCAATTACCTTTCCCGAGACGCAGGCGTATCTGATTCGTGTCAATAATGCCTGGGCTCGCTACAAGACCCTCTATCCCGATCGGTTCGTATAGGACTATGCCTGCCGCCTGCGTATACTGCAGATATATGAGTTAGGAGTATCCATGGCGGAATTTGAAGTAGAACGCGTTGGTGGTGAACTTAAGCGCTTTGGCGTTGAAGGCTCTGACGTGCCGTTTAAGGTCGTTTCTCCCTATGAGCCTGCCGGTTCCCAGCCTAAAGCCATTGAGTCGCTTGTGCAGGGCGTGAGGGACGGAGACCGCTATCAGGTTTTGCTGGGCGTGACTGGTTCGGGCAAGACCTTCACGATGGCAAAGACTATTGAGGCCCTGGGAAAGCCGACGCTGGTCATGGCTCCGAATAAAACGCTCGCTGCTCAGCTTGCGAGCGAGCTCAAAGAGTTCTTTCCCAATAACGCTGTGGTCTACTTTGTCTCGTATTACGACTACTATCAGCCCGAGGCGTATGTGCCGCAAAGCGATACATATATCGAGAAAGACTCCTCGATTAACGAAGAGGTTGAGATGCTGCGACATCAGGCGACCGCATCGCTGCTCTCTCGACGCGATGTGATCGTTGTCGCATCGGTCTCGTGTATCTATGGCATTGGCTCTCCTGAGGACTATGCGGGTCTGGCTCCAAACGTCGACAAGAAGGTGCCGCTCGAGCGCGATGACTTTATCCATGCACTTATCGACATTCAATATGATCGCAATGACTATGACCTGGCACGCGGCACGTTCCGCGTGCGCGGCGATGTTGTCGACGTGTATCCGCCTTATGCCGAGCATCCGTTGCGGTTTGAGTTCTTTGGCGACGAGGTCGAGCTGATTGCCGAGATCGATGAGGTCACCGGTGAGATGCTTCGTGAGTACGAGGCCATCCCCGTATGGCCGGCATCGCACTACGTGACCGAGAAGCCGAAGGTCAAGGCGGCTCTGAAATCGATCAGCGAAGAGTGCGAGAAGCGCGTGGCGGAGCTCAAGGCGACCGACAAGTTGCTCGAGGCGCAGCGTCTGCAGCAGCGCACCGATTATGATCTTGAGATGCTCGAGACGATGGGCTTTTGCAACGGCATCGAGAACTACTCGCGTCATCTGGACGGTCGCAAGCCGGGTGAGCCGCCGTTTACCCTAATCGATTACTTTCCCAAGGATATGCTCTGCATCATCGATGAGAGCCATGTGACGGTGCCGCAGATTCGCGGCATGCACGAAGGTGACCGCTCGCGTAAGGTGACGCTGGTGGAACACGGTTTTCGCCTGCCCTCGGCGCTCGATAACCGCCCGCTTCGTTTCGATGAGTTTGAGGCAAGGATCCCCCAGTTTATCTATGTTTCGGCCACGCCGGGCGACTACGAGCTGCGGGTGAGCCAAAACGACGTGGAGCAGATTATTCGTCCGACCGGTCTGCTCGATCCCAAGATCGATGTGCGTCCGGTTCGCGGTCAGATTGACGATCTTGAGGACGAGATTCGCGAGCGCGTTGCCCGCAAGGAGCGCGTGCTGGTGACCACGTTGACCAAGCGCATGGCCGAGGACCTGACCGACCATCTGCTTGATGCGGGCATTAAGGTCAATTACATGCATTCTGATACGGCGACAATGGACCGTGTCGAGATCCTGCGAACGCTGCGCGAGGGCAAGATCGATGTTCTCGTTGGCATCAACCTGCTTCGCGAGGGCTTGGATCTTCCCGAGGTCTCACTGGTGGCAATTCTCGATGCCGATAAGGAAGGCTTCTTGCGCAACCGCCGTTCGCTGATTCAGACGATTGGCCGTGCGGCCCGTAACGCCGATGGCGAAGTCATCATGTATGCAGACGTTGTGACCGATTCGATGAAAGAGGCCATCGAGGAGACGCAGCGCCGTCGCGAGATTCAGATGGCATATAACGAAGAACATGGCATTGTGCCCAAGACAGTGCGCAAGGCCATCAACGACATCTCAAGTTTTATTGCCGAGGCCGAAAAAACTGTGGGCTCCAAGGGACGCTCGAAGGGCGACTCTCTTGGCCATGGCGCATTCTATACGCCCGATGAGTCGGGCGAGGGCGGTGTGCCGGAAACGGTGGCGCCCGAGCAGACACTTGCGGAGCAGTTGGAAGAACTGCCGCATGACGAGCTTGTGCGGATCGTCGAAACCATGGAAGAGGATATGCGTAACGCTTCTGCCGCTATGGACTTTGAGGAGGCGGCGCGCCTGCGCGATGTTGTCGTTCAGATTCGGGCGATGCTCGAGGGTGCGTCTGAGGACGAGACGATCGAGCGCTTACGCTCGCAGGCCCGCAAGGGTTCCACGTTCGCATCGGGCAGAAAACGCCAGGGTGCACGGTTTAAGAAATAGCCGCGAACAGGCCCCGAGTTCCCTGTGGAGCTCGGGGCCTATGTCTTTTGCGCGCTGGAATTTGTGCGTTAGAGGTCTGCGATCAGGGCTTCAGCACAACGGATGCCGTCGGTGGCCGCGCTCATGATGCCGCCGGCATATCCAGCTCCCTCACCACAAGGGTAGAGGCCCGGGGTCGACACGGCATGGCACGTTCGGTCTCGGGTGACAGTGACCGGTGAGCTCGAACGAGTCTCCACGCCGGTAAGAACGGCATCGGGACGGTCGTAGCCTCGTAGCTTTTTTCCGAGTAGGGGAAGTCCCGGGCGGAGCGACTCGACGATATGCTGCGGTAGGGCTTCGTCAATTGCCGTCCAGGTCACACCGAGCGGATAGGTGGGCTTTACCTTTCCGGGCGCCTTGCTGGCGCGTCCTGCGAGGAAATCTCCGACGAGTTGTGCCGGTGCGTTCCAGTTGGAACCGCCCAGGCGATAGGCGGCCGCCTCGCAGGCACGCTGGAGCTCGATGCCGGCGAGCGGGTCATCGTTGGGAAGGTCCTCAGGCGTGACGTTAACGAGCAGGGCGGCATTTGCGTTGCGTCCGTCGCGGGCATTGAGACTGGCCCCGTTGACGCACAGATGGCACGGTTCTGAAGAGGCGGCAACAACCTGTCCGCCGGGGCACATGCAAAACGAGAACACGCTGCGGCCGTTGGGAAGATGGGCAACAAGTTTGTAGGGGGCCGCCCCGAGCGCTGGATGTCCCGCCGAGGCTCCATATTGGGCTCTGTCGATGTCGCGTTGCGGATGCTCGATGCGAACGCCCATGGCAAAGGTCTTTTGTGCGAGGGCCACGTTGTGGTCCTTAAGGAGCTCAAAAATATCGCGAGCAGAATGCCCGCAGGCGAGGATGAGGTGCTTTGTCTCGATTGGCTCGCAAGCGGCGTCTTGGGACGATTGGACATCAATACCGGTAATGGCGCCAGACGCGTCGATGTGAATGTCGACGAGCTTTGTTCGATAACGGACGACACCTCCGAGCTGCTCGATGCGCTGGGATATAGCGGTGACAACCGTGGGAAGGATGTCGGAGCCAATGTGCGGCTTGGCATCCCACAGAATATCGCGGGGTGCACCCGCCTCGACGAAGGTTTCGAGGATAAGGCGATGGGCGGGATTTTTTGTTCCCGTATTGAGCTTGCCGTCCGAGAAGGTCCCCGCGCCGCCCAGGCCAAACTGGATATTGCTCTCGGGGTCGAGGATGCGCTCCTTTAGAAAGAGGTCGATCGCATGCGAGCGGCGAAATGCCGGGTCGCCGCGCTCGATGAGCAAGGGCTTAAGACCTGCTTCGGCGAGCGTTAGCGCGGCGAAAAGGCCAGCGCATCCGGCGCCGACAACGACAGGGCGTTCTTGAGGTGCGTCGGAGACGGGGGTGGGGAATGAAGACCCATCGTCTTCTATCGCGCGTACGCGCGAGCGGTCACGTTCGGAAACGCTGTCGACCGCTTCTCGCTCGAGGTGGGGACTGGTCAGCTCAACACGAAAGCTCAGGATAAAATGGACGTCTCGTTTTTTGCGAGCGTCGATTGACTTGCGGTGGAGCTCGATGGACTTGATCTCGGAGTCCTTGCAACGTAGGACGCGCTTGGCGACTCGCTTGCCAACAATGAGGCAGGCATTTTCATCGCCGGCTTCATCGAGCGAAGCGTTGACTTGGGTGATTTCGATCATCGAGGTCTCCTTAGAGGCAAGAAAGAGGCCGTCCGGTATCCCAGACGGCCCGAATGCGTTTTTGATTATAGACTGCGCGGCTACAGGCTGCTTGCAGCGCGAATGCCCGAGAGCCATGCCCACGCAAGGTTAAAGCCTCCGCAATCGGCGTCGATGTCGAGCGCTTCGCCGCAGACGTAAAGCGGGGCGTCGACAACGCTGCGCGCGCGTAGACTGGGTATTGAGATGCTCTCGACAGATACGCCACCACGCGTGACCTGCGCCGAGCGCTCCTCGGCTGTTCCCTCGACGAGCAACTTAAAGTGTTTGAGGATTGAGACCAGGTGGATGACATCGTTGGAGCCTGGATGGCACTGCTCGAACGTCGTGCAGACGACGCGGGAGAGTTGCGGGGCGAGCATGCCGTCGAGCCAACGGGGATCGCGGGGCGAAAAGCCGCCGAGCAGCTCAACGCGCCGGTTGAGCATATCGAGCAGCTCGTCTTTGGAGAGGTCGGGGAAAACGTCGAGCAGGATCGTATCACCGCGCTGGATACGACGGGAGAGGTTGAAGGCAGCGACGCCCGAGATACCGAAGGTTCGAAACAGGACTTCACCGTCTTCGTGCCAGAGCTCATTATGATTGCGGGCGAGCGTCAAGCGGGCGCGGGCGCGCAGGCCATCCAACGTCTTGAGTGCCGCCCGATCGCCGACGACCGTTGCCGATACGGGGCAGAGGATGGGGCGCAGCGAAGTGAGGGGGAGGCGAAACGTATCGGCGATACCGGTGGGGTTGCCGCCCGTGGCGATAATTACGGCATGTGCCTGCAGGGCCTCGTTCTTGCGAGGGACATCGGCGAGCGCTTTCCGAAGCGAGCGGAGCTCCGATTTTCGGTCGTCGTGCTTTTTTGCCTTGAGCGCCCGCGCTGGACGGTCTATCTGGAGTGCCCAGCCTTCGGAAGCTTTGTGCGCCGAGGCAACGTTGGCTCCGCAGATTAAGGTGATACCCAGGCGGTCGCAAACATTGAGAAGTGCGTCGCGCACCGATTCGGCGCGAAGGGAGCGCGGGTACAGC
This sequence comes from uncultured Collinsella sp., assembly GCA_900554325.1. Taxonomy (GTDB): domain Bacteria; phylum Actinomycetota; class Coriobacteriia; order Coriobacteriales; family Coriobacteriaceae; genus Collinsella. Next base: position 21,957 of record USHA01000020.1, on the reverse strand, counting down.
CGGCCTTCCTCGGAGGTTGTCATGATGCCCAGCGAGGAGAAGAAACCCATAAGCTCTTGTTCGGGCTGGGGGCCCATGACGGATTCGACGAATGCGGGGTGGTTATACCGCTGTGGATCAATCGATTCGTTGGAGAGGTTGCAGCGGCCGTTGCCGGTCGCAAGGAGCTTAAGGCCGCAGGCGACATCGCGCTCAACGATGCAGGCGCTTTTGCCAGCGCGTGCGGCCGTAATGGCGGCGGCGAGGCCCGAAGCCCCGCCGCCGATTACCAGGACGTCATAGAAGGCGCTCGTGTTCACTTAGGCCTCGTCGGTCTCGTGCGGGGTAATGGCCTCGACGGCAGAGACTGCCTTGGGCAACATGCCATCGGGCAGTGCGGTCTCGACCTCGCCCTTATCGCAGGCCTCGGCGAGTGCCGGATTAATGGGAAGCTGGCCCAAGATGTCGAGGTTATAGCGCTCTGCGACCTCGGGGAGCTTGCTCTTGCCAAAGACCTCGATCTTCTTGCCGCAGTCGGGACACTCAATATAGCTCATGTTCTCGACAATGCCCAGAATGGGGACGTTCATCTTCTCGGCCATGTTGACCGCCTTGGCGACGATCATCGAGACCAGATCCTGCGGGCTCGTGACGATGACGATGCCGTCGACGGGCAGCGACTGGAAGACGGTGAGCGCGACGTCGCCTGTTCCCGGGGGCATGTCGACCAGCAGGTAGTCGATGGGGCCCCACGAGGTCTCGCTCCAGAACTGCCTAATGGCGCCTGCGATGACCGGACCGCGCCAAAGGACGGGATCGGTCTCGTTTTGGAGCAGCAGGTTGGAGCTCATGACCTTGACGCCGTGCTCGGAGATTTCGGGCAGCATAAGGTTGCCAAGGGCATGGACGTGGCGTCCGCTCATACCGAACATCTTGGGGATAGAGGGACCGGTGATGTCGGCATCGAGGACGCCGACCTTGTGACCGTGGCGGGCAAGCTCGGTGGCGATGGCACCGGTGACAAACGACTTGCCGACACCGCCCTTGCCGGAAAGCACGGCGATGACGCGTTTGACCTCGGACAGCGTGTTCTCCTCAAATTGCGACGGCGACGTTTGTCCGCCGGCGGCCTGTGCGTGCTCGCAACCCATGTATGACTCCTTTGTATATGTTGGGGCCGGAGCCCCGTGATGTGACACGAGCGTCATTGTACCCTCGTTTGCGAGCGGGAGTCATTTGCGATGCATTTGGGCCGAGCGTGCTTGCAATACGATGGGTCCAAGCGAATGGGCGGGTTTACTGAACTTTGCTAGCGAACTCGAGGTATTGCATGCGCTGCAGCTTGTCGATCGTCGAGGCGTATGGGCTGTCTTCAGATTCCAAGTCGTAGCGCAGCCCGTCGGCACCAAGGTAGCCGGCGACATTGATGGTGGGCACATCTGACCTTGTTGCAAGCAGAGCCTTTTGATAGTCGGTGAGCGGGGCGCCGATCTTATTAAGGGTAATGGCTGCAATCTCGTTTGCCCCGACGGTGTCGTAGACGTTGAGCTCGGTATTGCCGGCGATTTCATAGTTAGCCCAGACGAAATAGGTCGACTGATAGACACGGAAAGCGTGGCTTGCCGTATCTTCCTGAGGGTACAGCTCGTCGTTGAGAGTCGTTGCGGCGCTCGGCTGATGGTCGCCAAAAAAGACAAGAACAACCGGTCTGCCGATATTGCGGAGCTCGTTGATAAAGTACTCGAGGTCCCGGTCGGATGCGTTGATGCAGGTGAGATAGGTGTTGAGCGCGCTATTGGCGCCCTCGCTGGCTCCCTCGACCCAATAGTTTGTCAGCTCTTCGGCGGGAACGGTGCCATAGTCGTAGCCGCCGTGATTTTGCATCGTGACGTCAAAGATGAACTGCGGCGCTTCGTCGGTTCTAAGCAGGTCGAGTATCTTGTCGTAGGTGGCGTAGTCGCATACGCCGGCATGGTAACAGGGCGCACCTTCGAAATCGCCGATTGAAAGAAAGTCTCCAAAGCCCAGCTGCTGATAGATTTTATCTCGATGGTAGTTGACGGGGTTTTGCGGGTGCATGGCGGTAGCGGTATACCCAAGCTCTTTAAGGTCCTTTGCCAGGCTGTTGACGCCATTCATCTGATACAGCTGATAGGGGATCTTGCCTAATCCGACAAAGGCCGTTGTCGCTCCGGTCAAAAATTCGAATTCGGAGTTTGCCGTTCCGCCACCGGTGACCGAAGCGAGCATGGTGCCGCGAACAAGTGTGTCGGGAAGCGAGTTGTAGAATGCGGGGCCGGTGTACCCGGCCGCCTGGAGCTGCTCAAAGCACGAAAGGTCGCTAAAACTCTCATTCATGACGGCAACAATCGTCGGCTTGATTTCATTGAACTGGGCAACGGCCGCCGCGCGCTGCTCGCTCGAGCCATACGTGCTGTCGTAGGTGGCGGCGAGCTCCTGCTCGATGCTCTGCGCCTCATCGGGCGTATAGTCTTCGGGCTTCTCAATGGGCAACTCGTTGACCATTTCGGTGAACGAAGTGATAAAACCCTGAGACGCATACGTGGTGATGGGCTGCCAACGGTCAAATCCAAAATTCAGCGCCTGCTCCAAGTCGATGCTGGAAAAGCCCGAGAGCCCCACAACGGTCACTAGCAGAAAAGCGCAGAGGTTAGCGGCGATTGCGGGGAAGACATGGGTGGGCGTACGGAGCTTTCTCGGTCGGATAAGCGAAAGAAGCCCCAGGGAAATCTCCAGCAGGGCTAGAGAGGTTACGATTCCGGCGGTAAAGGTAAACTCGTATCCCTCGCTCACTTCCATTGCGGTGCCAAGGGCCAAGATATCGCTTGGCAGGATGGCCTCGCCTTTAAACGTTATGACGAAGTGCTCGGCAATGCCAAGGATGCAACAGGCGACGGGCACGAGGGCCATGACGCCTCCATGACGCTGTCCCAGCAAATAAAGGGAGAGCAGAACCGTCGCGAGCAGCCCGACGGAAAACCCGAATGAGTTGGCGGGAATGCGATAGAACGTTTCGTTGCAGGCAATTTCGAGTGAAACGAACGAGAGCGCTGAAACAGCGGCGATGACAAGGATGTCACGGCAAATACAGGCAACCGTTCCCGTCTCAAGATCGGTTTGGTCAATAAGTCCCGAAACCAAGGGCTCGACAAGAAGTATGACGGCGGCAGCACCGAGCGCCGAATAAGAAAGGACCCATAGGGAACTGTCCTCATTTACGAGCAATTGATTCGTAATCCATGCAGCTACCACGCCGAGCGGGATGAGGAGCGTCGCGCACCAAAAGACGCGGGCAATGGGCGGCTTTTCATTGTGTTTGATTGAAAAATACACGCGCACGACGACGGTGGCCACGATAAGGACGGCGATGAATATGGGCAGATTGGCCATGTCGCTCGAAGTGATTTCAAGGGGGATATCTTCGGTCATGGACGTTCCTCTGTTACAGCAAATTAAGTTCAGTAGTAGATTACTGTAACCTTTCCACGGCATTTCGAGAAACAAAGCACCCGATACGCAAAGCTAAAGGTCTGCGAATCTTGTATTACGAACATCTGTGCGCGTCGAGTGCGCTAAACTCATCGACAGTATGATTCGATGCAATAGGAGGCAAGGAGCTTCCATGTCTGATTCTTCTATCGTTATTCGCGGCGCTCGTGAGCACAACCTCCGTGATATCGATGTTTCCATTCCGCGTGACCAACTCGTGGTCATTACCGGTCTTTCTGGCTCGGGCAAGAGTTCGCTGGCATTTGACACTATCTATGCCGAGGGCCAGCGTCGATACGTCGAGAGTCTTTCGAGCTATGCGCGCCAGTTCTTGGGCCAGATGGACAAACCCGACTTGGATTCAATCGACGGCCTTTCGCCGGCGGTGTCGATCGACCAAAAGACGACGTCTAAAAATCCTCGCTCGACGGTTGGCACCGTAACCGAGATTTATGACTATCTGCGCCTGCTGTTCGCCCGTGTGGGCACCCCGCACTGTCCCGAATGCGGCCGCGTCATTGAGCGCCAGACGACCGACCAGGTTGCCGACAAGGTCTTGGCGGCGGGGGAGGGCCGCCGCGCGTTTGTGCTGGCACCGGTGGTGCGCGGGCGAAAAGGCGAGTACACCAAACTGTTTGAGGACCTTCGCGCCGAGGGCTTTAGCCGCGTGCGTGTCGACGGTGAAGTGCGCTCGCTCGACGATCCGATCGATCTGGACAAGAAGTTCAAGCACGATATCGAGGTCGTGGTCGATCGCATCGTGATCCGTGAGAACTCTCTTGGCCGTATCGCCGAGTCTGTTGAGCAGGCGACCGCGCTGGCTCACGGCAATGTAAACGTGTACATGCTGCCCGATCGTGATGCTCCCGAGGGGACCGAGGGCGAACTTCTGGAGTATTCGTTGGCCTTGGCGTGCCCGGAGCATGGACACTCCATTGACGATCTTCAGCCGCGTGATTTTTCGTTTAACGCTCCCTATGGCGCATGTCCTGAGTGCGACGGCCTGGGCTTTAAGAAAACCGTTGATGCCGAGGCGCTGATCGAGGACCCCTCGAAGTCCATTGCCGACGGAGTCTTTGGTAGCCTGTTTGGCAATTCGAACTACTATCCGCAGATTTTTGCTGCGGTCTGCAAACACTTTAAGGTGAGCGCCGATACGCCGTGGGAGGACTTGCCCCCTCGCGTGCGTCGTGCATTCTTGGATGGCCTGGGCGATACGAAGATCTCGGTCGACTACCAAAAGCTCGACGGACGTCGCAGCCAGTGGGATACCAAGTTTTCGGGCGTTCGCAACATCCTGTACGAACGCTATACCGAGACGACGAACGAGAACACCAAGGCGCGCCTGGAGAAGTACATTCGCGAGGAGCCGTGCTCGACCTGCCACGGCGCTCGTTTGCGCCCTGAGATGCTCGCCGTCACCGTGGGCGGCAAGTCCATTTACGAAGTTTGTTGCCTGTCGTGCCGTGAATCGCTCGAGTTTTTTGAGGGCCTGGAACTCACCGAGCGCCAACAGTTTATCGGCGGCCGTATCGTCAAGGAAATTCTGGAGCGCCTGCGTTTTCTGGTCGATGTTGGACTCGACTATCTGACACTCGATCGCGCCTCGGCGACGCTTTCCGGTGGCGAGGCACAGCGTATTCGCTTGGCAACGCAGATCGGCGCGGGTCTCATGGGCGTGCTCTATATTCTGGACGAGCCCTCGATCGGTCTTCATCAGCGTGACAACGAGCGCCTGATCAAGACGCTCGAGCGCCTGCGCGATATCGGCAATACCGTTATCGTTGTCGAACACGACGAGGATACAATCCGTGCCGCCGACTACGTGATCGACATGGGGCCCGGCGCCGGTGTCAACGGCGGACACGTAGTCGCGGCGGGAACGCCTGCTGATATCATGGCGTGTCCTGAGTCGATGACGGGCGCTTATCTGACCGGCAAACGAATGATTCGGGTGCCTGATGAACGGCGCAAGCCCGGTCGCGGCTGCCTTAAAATTACGGGCGCTCGAGCCAACAACCTCAAAAACGTTACCGCCAAGATCGAGTTTGGTACGCTTACGGTTGTTACCGGCGTGTCGGGATCGGGCAAGAGCTCCCTGGTTACCGACACCATTGCGCCTGCCCTTACGAATGCTATTCACCGTTCGACGCGCCCTGTGGGTCCGTATAAAAAAATCGAGGGCATCGAGTGTATCGATAAGGTTATCGATATCGACCAGTCGCCGATTGGCCGCACGCCGCGTTCCAACCCTGCTACCTATATCGGCCTGTGGGATGATCTTCGCGCGCTGTTTGCGAGTACGCCGGAGTCGAAGGCGCGCGGCTACTCGCCGGGTCGTTTCTCCTTTAATGTGAGTGGCGGGCGCTGCGAGGCGTGCAAGGGCGACGGGCAGATCAAGATCGAGATGCACTTCCTTCCCGATATCTACGTTCCCTGCGAAGTTTGCGGCGGTAAACGCTACAACCGCGAGACACTCGAGGTCACCTACCGTGGCAAGACCATCTCGGACGTGCTCGACATGAGCGTCACCGAGGCGCTGGCCTTCTTTGGGAATATCCCGCAGATTAAGCGCAAGCTCCAGACGCTGTACGATGTAGGCTTAGGCTACGTGAGCCTGGGCCAGCCCGCCACGACGCTCTCGGGCGGCGAGGCGCAGCGTGTGAAGCTCGCCAAGGAGCTTCATCGACGCCAGACGGGCAAGACGTTCTATATTTTGGACGAGCCGACGACCGGTCTTCATTTTGAGGACGTCCGCCAGCTGCTCGATGTGCTGCAGCGCTTGGTCGATGCGGGCAACACGGTGCTGGTGATTGAGCACAACCTTGATGTCATCAAGGTTGCCGACCGCCTGATCGATATGGGTCCCGAGGGCGGTAACGGCGGCGGAACCGTCGTGGTTTCGGGCACACCGGAGCAGGTTGCGGACTGTCCGCAGAGTTATACGGGCAAGTTTTTGGCGCCGTTGCTCAGGCGTGACCGGGAGCGTCAGGCTCAACTTGATGCTCAATAAATAGGCGATTCAGTTTATGGGCGCCATCGACTCCTTGTGATTCGATGGCGCTTGCTGTGCCGAAGTGACGTATGCAGCCGAATTGGACATATACTTAATCCTTGCGTCCGAATGCGAGAGAAAGGATATGTCATGGCAAAGGCTGTAAAGACGCCAAAAACCAATGCGATGCGCGAGCTGGAAAGTGCCGGCATTTCCTATGTTCTACATACGTACGAAGACGATGGTGATGAGTCGGTGGGCCTGGGGGTCGCGATTTCGGAGCAGCTTGGCGAGGAGCCCGGTCAAGGATTTAAGACTTTGGTCTGCGTGACGCCGTCCAACGACTATGTCGTGTGCTGCATCCCTGTTGCCGACGAGCTCGATCTAAAGTCCGCCGCGCGTGCCGCGGGGGAGAAGTCCTTGGCCATGATGCATGTGAAGGATTTGCTTGCGGCGACTGGCTACGTTCGCGGCGGCTGCAGCCCGGTCGGTATGAAAAAACGCTACCGGACACTCATTGACGAGACATGCGTCCTTTGGGATACCATTTTTATTTCGGGAGGCAAGCGTGGTTATCAGCTCGAGCTTGCACCCGATGATTTAATTGCATTTTGCGGGGCGACGGTTGCCGCGATTACGAGAGAGGACTGAGCGATGCCGCAGGAAGAATTGAAGCGCGGAGCTCATTTTGCAAAAGAATCTGCGCCTCAGACACCCTCATCCGAAGTTTCTTCGTCGCGAGATGACACTGACGACATGGGCTCGTCGGACTACTCCACGGTTGGTCGTTCCGCCGGGCTTATGACCATTCTGACTATCGTGTCTCGCGTCACCGGTTTTATCCGCACGTGGGCAATGGCGGCCGCTATCGGCATGTCGCTACTCTCGTCCTCCTATCAGGTCGCCAACAACCTGCCCAATATGCTCTACGAACTCGTGATGGGTGGCATGCTCGTGACGGCGTTTTTGCCCGTGTACATGGGCGTGAGGCGTGAGCAGGGTCGCGAGGCCTCGAACGAGTACGTGGGCAACCTGCTTGGCATTCTGCTTTTGGTGCTGGGTGGCATTTCGTTGCTGGGGACCGTGTTCGCCCCGGGCTTTATCTGGACGCAATCGTTCCTTTCGGGTGACGGCGGCAGCATGGATACCGCTGCGTTCATGTTCCGTTTCTTTGCCATCCAGATTCTCTTTTATGGTTTGGGCTCGGTGTTCTCGGGCGTTCTCAACGCACACCGCGACTACTTCTGGTCGACGTTTGCCCCGGTCCTCAACAATGTGATCGTCATTGCGAGCTTTATGGGTTTTGCGCCCGTGTCCGCACAGTTTGGCGAACGTGCCGGCATCATCTTGATTGCGGCCGGTACGACCCTCGGTGTCTTTGTTCAGATGGCATGTCAGATTCCCGCGCTTGGCAAGCACGGCGTGCATCCCCATATCCATATCGACTTTAAGGACCCCGCGCTGCGCCAGACGATTGCGCTCGGTATCCCGACGCTGCTCGCCACGGTGTGCATGTTTGTCTCGACTTCTATCACAAACGCTGCCGCGCTGGTGGTCCAGCCCGAGACGGGTCCTTCCGTCATCGCCTATGCGCGCCTGTGGTACACGCTGCCCTACGCGCTGATTGCCGCCTCGCTTTCGACGGCGCTCTATACCGAGCTCTCTCATGACGCACAGGAGAAGGATTACGACAGCGTTCGCACGGGCATTTCGCGTGGCGTCGCCCAGATGCTGTTCTTCCTGATTCCGTTCGCACTGTACCTGATTGTCTTCGCACGTCCGCTCAACATGATTTACTGTGCCGGCAAGTTCGATGAATCCGGCGTGGCGCTGGTGTCCGAGTACCTTGTCTACCTGGCGCTCTCGCTGCCGCTCTACGGCGTGGTCGTGTTGATGCAGAAGAGCTTCTCTGCCTTGCTCGACATGAAGCCCTATAGCCGCTATTGCCTGTATTCCGCCATCGGCCAGGCCGGCTCGGTTCTGCTGTTTGGCGTTGTGCTGGGCTTCGGTATGCCGGCAATCGCGCTTTCGTATGTTGTCGACTACGTGATCTTGGTCGGCTGTTCGCTGTGGTGGCTGCGTCGTCGCCTGCGTGGCCTTCAGGTCAAATCTATCCTGCATGGCGGTTTCTTTGGCCTTTTGCTCGGCGGCCTAGGGGCTGCCGCAGGCGCCGGCGTCATGTGGGCGCTTGAACACTTTGTCGGGGTACTTGGCGGCTCGATTCTGATTACTCTTGGCTATGTTTGCGTTGCGGGTGTCGTCTCGCTTGCTGTTACCTTTGGCCTTGCCGTCGTTCTTAAGATGCCTGAGGTCTCGGCGCTGCTTCGTCGCAAGTAGGTGCGTGTGGCCGGTCACGACAACATTCCAACACTCGCCGAGCAGGTTTCGCGCGTTCCCACGCAGCCCGGATGTTACCTTTGGAAAGATGCCAAGGGCGATGTCATCTACGTTGGCAAGGCGAAAAACCTGCGCGCCCGCATGCGTCAATACGTGACACTGCAGGATGAGCGTCAAAAGATCCCGCTGATGATGCAGCTGGTGGCGAGCTTTGACTATATCGTGGTGGAGACCGAGCATGAGGCGTTGGTGCTCGAGCGCAATTTGATTGGTCAGTACCATCCGTACTTTAACGTCGACCTCAAGGATGACAAGAGCTACCCCTTTATCGCCATTACAAAGGGCGACCTGTATCCCGCTATCAAATACACGCGCGAGCGTCATAAGCCGGGAACGCGTTATTTTGGTCCCTATACCGATAGCCGCGCGGCGCGTGAGACCATTGACACGCTGCGCAAGGTGATCCCGATCTGCTCGGCTTCTTGTGCGGAGTGGCGTCGTTGTCGTCGTATCGTCGAGTCCCACAAGGGCGAGGAAGACATCGTCAATATGATTTGCGCGCAAAACGGGCGTCCCTGCTTCGACTACCATGTCGGGCGCGGCCCAGGTGCGTGTGTCGGCGCGATTTCTCCTACGGACTATGCCAAGAACGTCAAGCGTGTCGAGCGCTTTTTGTCGGGCCATCGCAAGGATGTCGTCGATGAGCTGACCTCCGAGATGACGGATGCCGCCGAGGCGCTCGACTTTGAGCGCGCGGCACGCGTCAAACGTCGTTTGGAGGTCATCAGGGGTCTGGACGACCGTCAGCAAGTCGTTTTTCCCTCCAGTGTCGATATCGATGTCATCGGTTTCTATCGCGAGGAGACCATCTCCGCCGCTTGCGTCTTCGTCGTTCGCGAGGGCCGAACAGTTCGCACCTGCGAGTTCATTCTCGACAAGGGCTTTGATGTTGACGAGGAAGAGCTCCAGTCGGGCTTTCTTAAGCGCTATTACGACGAGACGGCTGATATTCCAGCTGAGGTCAACCTTTCCGTCGAGCTTGATGATGCGGAAGCGCTGGGGGAATGGCTTGCGGGCAAGCGCGAGCGTTCCTGCCATCTCCATAGGCCGCAGCGTGGCGAAAAGCACCGTTTGCTCGATATGGCATCCAAAAATGCGCGCCATGCCCTCATGCGCTACATGATGCGAACGGGGTACGCTGACGACCGCACCAATCAGGCGCTCCTGGAGCTCGAAAGCGCGCTGGCGCTGCCAGCGCCGCCGATGCGTATCGAGTGCTTCGATATCTCGACGCTGCACGGAACCTTTACCGTCGCCTCGATGGTGGTGTTTACCAACGGACGCGCCGACAAGAGCCAGTACCGTCGTTTTAAAATTCAGGCCGAATTGGACGAGGCAAACGACTTCGTGTCGATGTCCGAGGTTTTGGGACGACGCTATGCTCCCGAGCGCATGGCCGACGAGCGCTTTGGATCGCGCCCCGATTTGCTCGTTGTCGATGGCGGTAAGCCGCAATTGACCGCTGCGATCAAGCAACTTGAGGCTCTTGGGCTCGATATACCAGTTTGTGGCTTGGCAAAGGCCGATGAGGAGGTTTTCGTGCCTTGGGACGAGACTCCCGTCGTGCTGCCGACCGGGTCTGCTTCGCTCTATCTAATTAAACAGGTGCGCGATGAATCGCACCGTTTTGCAATCACATTCCATCGTGAGTTGCGTGATAAAGCCATGACAGTTTCGGTACTCGATGACGTTCCAGGCGTGGGACCCACCAGAAAACGTGCCCTTATGCGCCATTTTGGCTCGATGAAGCGTTTGCGCGCGGCGAGCGAGCAAGAGATCGCGGAAGTTCGCGGCATACCTGCCGATGTTGCCAAGGCGGTCCACGAGGCGCTCGTTGCGTGGAATGCCGAGCGCGCCGAGGCGGCGGCTGGCCATTCCGATAGCTAAACACGAGCCTAAACAACTGATATACATGATTGCGCGATTTTCAACCATTTATTTCGCCATGATTGCCTGCTGGTTTCGGGTTTTATTAACGCTAAAACGTTTGACTAACCCAAGCGAAAACCCTGCTATCCTGCGGGTTGACGAAGACTGATATCTCACCTCGCCGATACATACTGTCTGGCGAATCGTTTGTCAACGAATTCGGTGAACGGTAGTAAATACCGTTCAAGCGTGTGTATGTATCGGTCGCCGAGCGCGGCACCTCAGTTGGGTTCGTCGGTAGGTAAGGTATATATCGTCCGCAAGTTGCGCGGGGGCAAGTCTAGATGCTCCCGAGTAAGATTCTCTATTGATAGGAGAAGACATGGCCATCATCAACAAGGGTATGTCCAGGCGTTCGTTCCTCGGCCTCACCGGCAGCGTCGCTGCTGTCGCAGGGCTTGGTCTCACCGGCTGCGGTGGCAGCTCTAACGACGAGGGTTCCGCTTCCGGTTCCACCGATTCCGCTAACCGTGGCGGCGGCGTGATCACCGCTGGTTCCGCTTACGCTCCGTCCAGCTTCGATCCCGCCAGCACCGGCTCCGCTGTGGGCCTGGGTGCTAACTGGCACGTCGTCGAGGGCCTCTACGGCATCGATTACCACGACTACAGCACCTTCAACGAGCTCGCCACCGACGATCCCAAGTCTGTGGACGACACCACTTTCGAGGTCACCATCCGCAAGGGCGCCAAGTTCTCCGATGGCACCGAGGTCACCGCTGACGATGTCGTTGCCTCCTACACTGCTTGCGCCGCTTCCGCTACCTATGCTCCGTTCTTCCAGCCCTTCGAGTCCATCGAGGCCAAGGACGCCAGCACCGTGACGGTCAAGACCAAGGTCCCCAACTTCTCCCTGCTCAAGGATCGTCTGGCCATCGTCCGCGTTACCCCGGCCACCCAGACCGAGGAGGATCGCGCCAAGCAGCCGATCGGCTCCGGCCCCTGGATGTACGACTCTATCTCCGATACCGAGATCACCCTGGTTCCCAACCCCGAGTACAACGGTGAGTATGCTGCCGAGGATAAGAAGATCCAGTACAGCATCCTGACCGACCCCACCGCTCGCGTTACCGCTCAGCAGGAGGGCTCCACGCTCGTTATGGAGCTCGTTACCGCTGATGCCGTCGACCAGCTCGAGAGCGCCGGCTGCAAGATCGATAACGTTCAGGGTTTCGGCACCCGCTTTATCATGTTCAACGTCGCCAAGGAGCCTTGGAACAACGTCAAGGTCCGTCAGGCCGTCATGTATGCGCTCGACACCGAGAAGATGGTCAGCAACACCTTCGCCGGCCTTGCCACCGCTGCCAGCTGCTACCTGCCCAAGAGCTTCACCAACTATCATGAGGCTTCCACGGTGTACAAGACCGACGCCAAGAAGGCTAAGAAGCTCATCGAGGAGTCTGGCATCACCCCGGGTGCCATCACCCTGCGCACCACCGACAACGAGCAGATTAAGGGCATGGCCGCTCAGGTCAAGAACGACCTCGACGCTCTCGGCTTCGATGTGACCATCCAGACCGATACCTCGCCGGCCACCTACGCTGCCATCGACGGCGGCGAGGCCTACGATATCCTCCTTGCCCCTGGCGATCCTTCCTGCTTCGGCGCTGATCCCGACCTGCTGCTCAACTGGTGGTACGGCGACAACGTCTGGATGCAGACCCGTTGCCCGTGGAAGGAGTCCGCTGAGTGGCAGAAGCTCCACGGTCTCATGGACGAGGCTCTTGCCGCCGAGGGCGACGAGCAGCAGAAGAAGTGGAACGAGTGCTTCGACATCATTGCCGACAACGCCGTTCTGTACCCCGTTGTCCACGTCAAGACCGTCTCCGCTTCCTGGGACGATCCGTCCACTGCGCCCAACGGCGAGGCCCTCGATGGCTTCAAGGGCATCGGCACGACGAGCATGTCCTTCAGGGGCGTTGCGACCGTCAAGGCGTAAGACTCGCTTGAGTCTGTATGCAGGATGTCGGTCGTTGGGACCGTATCCTCATAGTTGAAACAAAGACCCGGGCGGCAACGATGTCGCTCGGGTCTTGTAATGAGTATCCGTACTCATATACCAGTTGGTCCTACCGACAAAAGAAAGGGGAGAGAACGTGAACAACTTGCTACGTTTGATTGGAAGGCGTCTTGTGGCGCTGCCGATCATGGCATTGGGCGTCACCGTCCTGGTGTTCTTCCTTATGTCGTTCTCCAAGACCGACCCCGCCTACACGGCGTTGGGTGACGGTGCCTCGCCCGAGGCGGTTGCCGAGTACCATGAGAAGTATGGTCTGGACGACCCCTGGCCCGTGCGCTACGTGCGCTATATGGGCGATTTGATCCATGGCGACATGGGCACCTATGGTGCTGCTCGCAACTCCGTTGCCAAGCGCATCTCCACGGCCCTGCCCGTCACGATGCAGCTGACCTTCATCGGTCTTGCCATCGGTGCGGTCGTTTCGTTTTTGCTCGGCGTCATCGCGGCACTGTATCGCGACAAATGGCCGGACCAAGTGATCCGCGTCTTTTCCATCGCCGGCTTGGCAACCCCGTCGTTCTGGCTTGCCGTTCTGTTGATCCTGCTGTTCTCTTCCTACCTTAAGGTGCTCCCGGCATCGGGTGCTCTGCCTCACTTCACCACGAATCCGGTTGGCTATCTGGGACGTATGATTATGCCCGCCATCGCCTTGGCATTTCCGCTGACGGGCCAGATGACTCGTATCGTGCGTACCGCCATGGTCGAGGAGCTCGACAAGGATTATGTCCGTATGGCTCGCGGCGCCGGCGTTCCCGAGAAGGTCGTCGTCGGCATCAACGTTCTTCGCAATGCGCTGATCACCCCGGTCACCACCCTCGGTCTTAAGATCGGTTACCTCATGGGCGGCGCTGTCGTCATCGAGGTTATCTTCAACCTCCCCGGCATGGGCACCGCGATTCTGCAGGGCGTTCAGGGCAACGAGGCGAACCTGGTTCAGGGCGTCGTCATCGTCGTTGCTCTCGCCTTCATCATCATCAACATCGTGGTTGACATGCTCTACCTGCTCATCAACCCGCGCATCAGGACGGTGTAGATTATGGTAAAGATTCGAGAGAAGCAAACCGAGCAGCTCGAGAAGGCTGCCTCCAAGGGGCTCAAGCTCGGTGGCTGGAAGAAGATGACGCTGTCTTCTAAGATTGCCGCCGTCGTGCTGGTGCTGGTCGCCCTGACTGCGATTCTGGCGCCCCTTCTTGCCCCCTATAGCCCGGTCGAGATCTTTACGGCTCGCCAGGCTCCCGGCAACGGATTTATCTTCGGTACCGACGACAAGGGTCGCGACATTCTGTCGCGTATGCTCTACGGTGGCCGTTACTCGCTGATTATCGGCTTTGGCGCCACTGCCATGGCTCTGGTCTGCGGCTCGGTCGTGGGCGCCCTTGCAGCGGTTTCGCGCAAGGCCGTCTCCGAGACGATCATGCGTATCTTGGACATCATCATGTCCATCCCGGGCATCGCCCTCGCGGCCGTCTTCGTCTCCATCCTGGGCAACTCCGTGCCGTCGATCATCTTCGCCATTGGCTTTATGTACACTCCGCAGATTGCCCGTATCGTGCGCGCCAACATCGTGTCCGAGTACGGCGAGGACTATGTTCGTGCGGTCATCGTTTCCGGCGCCAAGGCTCCGTGGATTTTGATCAAGCATGTTCTGCGTAACTGCATCGCCCCGATCATGGTCTTCACCGTTACCCTGGTCGCCGACGCCATCATCTTCGAGGCCTCGCTGACCTTCATCGGCGCTGGTATCCAGGAGCCCACCGCTACCTGGGGCAACATCCTCGCCGACGCCCGCGGCGGCGTGCTCGCTGGCCGTTGGTGGCAGGCGCTGTTCCCGGGCCTGGCCATCATGATTACCTGCCTGGCGCTCAACATCCTCTCCGAGGGCATTACCGACGCTATGGCCGCTGCCCCCTCCGCCGCCCTGGATCCGACCGATTCCTCCAAGCGTCGCGAGGCCGACCTGCTGGTCTCCGACCCCGTTCGCGCCTACAAGGAGCAGGCCCAGTCCCTCTCCGCTCGCCTTGGCGCCCTGCGCGATGTCGAGCTCAAGCGTGACGATCGCCATGTGCCCGACGAGTCTGTCGAACCGATTCTCTCGGTCCGTGACTTCTGTATTCAGTTTGAGCATCACGGTGATATCAACGTTGTCGACCATGTCAACTTTGACGTCCGTCCTGGTCAGACCATGGGCCTGGTGGGCGAGTCCGGTTGCGGTAAGTCCATCACCACGCTGGCCATCATGGGCCTGACCGACGATGACGAGCACCTTTCCGGCGAGGTCCTCTGGGAGGGCCGTGACCTGCTCAAGATGAGCAAGAAGGAGTGGTTCGGCCTGCGCGGTACCGATATCGCTATGGTCTATCAGGACGCCCTGTCCTCGCTCAACCCCTCCATGCTCATCTCTGCCCAGATGAAGCAGCTCACCAAGCGCGGCGGAACCCGTAGCGCCGAGGAGCTCCTGGAGCTCGTCGGCCTCGATCCCAAACGCACGCTCGAGAGCTATCCGCACGAGCTTTCCGGCGGCCAGCGTCAGCGTGTCCTGATCGCTATGGCCCTTACCCGCGACCCCAAGCTGGTCATCTGCGACGAGCCCACGACCGCTCTGGACGTTACCGTTCAGAAGCAGGTCATCAAGCTGCTCAACGATCTTCAGGCCAAGCTCGGCTTTGCCATGATCTTCGTTTCGCACGACCTGGCGCTGGTCGCCGAGGTCGCCCATAACATCACGGTTATGTACGCCGGTCAGGTTATCGAACAGGCGCCCACCAAGGAACTGCTCACCAACCCGATCCACGAGTACACCCGCGGCCTTCTGGGCTCCGTTCTGTCCATCGAGAGCGGTTCGGGCCGTCTGCACCAGGTGCCCGGCGCCGTTCCGAGCCCGCGCGATTTCCCCAAGGGCGATCGCTTCGCGCCCCGCTCGAGCCATCCGCGCATCGGCCTGGACACCCGTCCGGTCTTCAAGCGCGTGCCCGGCACCGAGCACTTCTATTCCGAGCTCCCCGACGAGGTGCTCAAGGCAAATGGTTTGACCCCTCACGCGGAGGTGATGTAGATGAGCGAGACCGCAGTAAACGGCGTCGAGCCGATCATCTTCCTTGATGACGTCCACGTCACCTTTAGGACCCGTACCGGCTCGATTCTGCACCCCAACCTGGTTCACGCCGTCCAGGGTGTAACGATTAAGCTCATGCCCGGTCAGACGATTGGCATCGTCGGCGAGTCCGGTTGCGGTAAGTCCACCACCGCTAACGTCATGTGCGGTCTGCAGGCCCCCACGAGCGGCAAGGTCTACTTTAAGGGCAAGGACGTTACCAAACGTACCGCCGAGGACCGTCGCCACATGGGTCGCGTCATCTCGGTCGTGTTCCAGAACCCGGCCACGGCGCTCAACCCCCGCATGGTCGTTCGCGAGCAGCTGCTCGACCCCATGCGCGTCCACAACCTGGGTACCGAGGCCGAGCAGGAGAAGCGCGTCAAGGAACTCTTGGAGCTCACCGGTCTGCCCAGCTCCGCTGCCGAGGTTCTTCCCGGCCAGCTTTCGGGCGGCCAGCGTCAGCGCGTCGCAATTGCCCGTGCTCTGTCGCTGAACCCCGATGCCATCATCGCCGACGAGCCCACCTCGGCTCTGGACGTTTCGGTCCGCGCGCAGATTCTGAACCTGCTGACCGACCTTAAGAAGGAGCTCGGCCTGGCCATGGTGTTCATCAGCCATGACATCCAGACGGTCCGCTATATCTCTGACGACATCATCGTTATGAATGGCGGCAAGATCGTCGAGCAGGGCGAGGCCAAGCAGGTCTTCCAGCACCCCCAGGACCCCTACACCAAGATGCTGCTCGGCGCTGCGCCGTCGCTGCTGCATCCCAAGCTCGGCGAGTAGCCTCGCTTTCCCTCCCGTGCGCCCGGCCCCCTTGCCGGGCGCACCTCCGTTGCGATTTCGAAAGGTTGGGTTCACGAGCCATGCCAAGTGCTCAGGAGCTACAACATCAATTTGGTGAATATCGAGGCGCCATGCCCCGTCCATCAGATTTCGATCTCTTTTGGAAGGATCGCATGGCCGAGGCCGACGCCGTCGGGCTTGACTACGCGATCGAGACGGCATCGGTCACCGATGCCGCGACCTGCCAGCTTTTCGACCTCTGGTATACCGGTATGTGTGGCGCTCGCCTGCATGCCAAGTACCTTAAACCCGTCTCGGACGAGCCCGTGCCATTGGTACTTCAGTTCCATGGGTATCCGGGTGCAAGCCGCAGCTGGTTTGAGCAGGCGTCGTTTGCGGGCATGGGCATGGCACTCATCGCCCTCGACTGCCCCGGCCAAGGAGGTCCCTCCGAGGACATTGGTGGATTTGAGGGCACAACGGTTGCCGGGCATATCGTCGCCGGTATCGACGGCGACCCGGCCAACCTCTACTATGTCCGCTTGCACCAAGATATTCGCATCCTGTGCCGTATCGTTCGCGAGCTCGAGGGCATCGATCTTGCCCGTGTGTTTGTGAACGGCGCGTCGCAGGGCGGCGGTTTGGGCATTGCGACCTGTGCACTTAACAGCGAGCTTATCAATCGCGCCGCCATCCTCTATCCCTTCCTGTCAGATTTCCGCCTGGTCTGGGATTTGGATGCCGACGACATTGCCTACGAGGGCCTGCGCTATTGGTCTCGCTGGTTTGACGAGGACTCGACTCGTATTGACGAAGCCTATGCCAAGCTGGCGTACTTCGATTCCAAGAACTTTGCCCCTATGGTCAAATGCCCCGTGCTGTTTGGCACCGGCACAGCCGATATCGTCTGTCCGCCAGCGACGCAGTTTGCGGTCTATAACAACCTGACCTGCGAAAAGCGTCATGAGTTCTTTGAAGGCTTTGGCCACGAGGAGATTCAGGATTTTGACGATCTGATCATTCCGTTTTTCTGCAAGGGAGGGGAGGCTCATGTCTAAGTGCGAGAGCAATGTTGACGAGCTGATTGTCCCCGGACTCGTGGGAATTCCTGGAACGGTTTCGTCAAGGCTCGCAGAATATCGGGACTGGCGCGGTGATGTCCAAGCAGATGTTTCTGATTTAGAGATATGCGCTTCGAATCTTAAGATTCAAGGCCTGGCCATTACGGCGATTGACTTTGTTAACCCCTGCGCCCGTTACTCGGAGGTCTCCTTTGAGCTCGGTGACGATGCGATTCACGCTCGTTTGATCGAGCCTGTCGGTCGTGCCCGAGTATCTGAGCGTGTGCCGTTGTGCCTGATGTTCCACGACATCGATCGGCCTGTGCGCGGCTGGCATCACATGACGAGATTTGCCGCCATGGGGTATGCCGTCCTCGCGCTGGATGACGATGTTGCTGGTGCGGACGACCTGCAGCGGGGGATTTCTTCGCCCGCTTTTGTCGAGCGCGTCCGTTGGGGTTGCGCGCTGGCGAAGGTGGCGCGCAATCTTGATGGCATGGACCCCGACCGCATCTTTGCATGGGGCGAGGGTCTTGGCGGCGGAGTCGCGCTGGCGGTTTCTGCTCTGGACGAGCGGGGCCTCGCCTGCACGGCGGTTGCCAATCCGCTTCCTGGCGGCCTCGAGGCGCTGTCGTCTCGGGTGCGCGGATCGGTGCTCATGGGCACATCGCTTATGGATACCGTGAGCGATCCCAAGGATCAGTTTGCCGTATTCAACGGTCTTGAGTGTGACCGGAGGCATATCATCTATGCAAAATACGCTCACGAGCGCATCAATGCGTTCGAAAACGAAGTCGTCGACTTCTTTAACCAAACGTTCTACTCGTGTTCTTTGGCCTAGACGGCCTGGACACTGCCAACAAGAGTGGGTGGCATAGGGTCGCCCGCCAGACAGCTAAGGAGATTCTTGTGGCAACTCAGAAATTCACCGGCGTTATCCCTCCCGTCGTAGTTCCCGATACCGAAGATCACCAGCTCGACGTTGCCTCCTTTGAGCGCAGCATCAACCGCATGATCGACGCCGGCGTCGATGGCCTGTTCTTCTTGGGATCCTCGGGCGAGGTCGTCTTCTCCACCGACGAGCGCCGTCGCCAGATTATCGCCGAGGCCGTTCGTATCGTCGACCACCGTGTGCCTGTTCTGGTCGGCATCATCGATACCGAGACCGAGCGCATGATCGAGCACGGCAAGGTCGCCCAGGAGCTGGGCGCCGATGCCCTCGTCGCCACCTGCCCGTTCTATGCCCTGCAGGGCATGACCGAGGTCGAGGAGCACTTCCGCATCCTGCACGAGGAGCTCGACCTGCCCATCTTTGCCTATGACATTCCCGTCTGCGTTCACACCAAGCTCCCCTGGAAGCTCCTTGCCAAGCTCGGCGCCGAGGGCGTTCTGGCCGGCGTCAAGGATTCCTCGGGTGATGACATCTCGTTCCGCTACCTCGTTCAGGAGAACGAAAAGAACGGCCATCCGATGAGCATTCTCACCGGCCACGAGGTTGTTGTCGACGGCGCCTACCTCGGTGGCGCCGACGGTTCCGTCCCGGGTCTCGCCAACGTTGAGCCCGAGGGCTACGTGCGTCAGTGGAAGGCCGCTCAGGCTGGTGACTGGGCTACCGTCAAGGCCGAGCAGGATCGCCTCAATGAGATTTCGCACATCTGGGATGTCACCTCGGGCGTCCAGGGCTATGCCGGTGGCGTCGGCGCCTTCAAGACCGCTATGAACCTCATGGGTATCTTCGACAGCCCGACCATGCCGCGCCCGGTGAAGGCCATGACCGGCGAGAACGTCGAGGCGATTAAGAAGGTCCTCCAGGACAACGGTCTCCTGTAAAGCTTCCCCAGGCACCCGATCTTGGGGCTCAAGTGGTCGGGCGTGACCCATTAGGTCAACGCCCGACCACTTTCACCCCAACCTCGGGTGCCTGGGAAACCTTTACTAAGTTGCGGCGATAACACCGCCTTCATTTCCTGTAGTTGTTTTTTATCTCCTAAGGAGAGCGACATGGAGAACAAGTACGTCTGCTCTGTCGATATCGGCGGAACTAAGATCGCGACTGCCATCATGGAGTACCCGGCTGACGGTAGTGTGCCCCATCCCGTTTTTGAGGCCGAGGTTCCTACCGAGGCCCAGGAGGGCGGCGAGGCCGTCTTCCAGCGTATCGAGGCGTCCATCAAGGCTGCTCTCGAGGCGAATCCCGATGTCGAGGTCCTTGGCGTCGGTATCGGTGCCGCCGGCGTCGTCGATCCGAAGACGGGCGCCATCGCGTATGCCAACGAGATCATGCCCGGCTGGTCCGGCGTTCAGTTGGGGCCGCGCCTGCGCGAGGACCTCGGTCTTCCCGTTGCCGTTGTAGGCGACGTGCAGGCTCATGCTCTGGGCGAGGCCCACTGGGGCGTCGGCAAGGGCAAGTTCTCCGTCTTGTGTCTTGGCATCGGTACGGGCATCGGCGGCGCATATGTCGAGAACGGCCGCGTGATGCAGGGTTTCCATGGTGCTGCCGGCCATATGGGCCACATCGAGTGCTCGGCTGCCGCCGGCATTCCCTGCGCCTGCGGGCGTTCCGGCCATCTGGAGTCGGTTGCTTCGGGCACTTCCATTGGTCGAATGTACGATGAGCGTTTTGGCCGCGTCGACCCCAGCCGTCCTTCGGTCGGTCGCGATGTGAACGATCTGTGCCGTGCGGGCGACGCAAAGGCGACCGAGGTCATCCATGACGCCGGCTTTGCGCTGGGGGCCAGCTTGGGCTCGCTCGCTAACATCCTGGACCCTGAGGTCATCGTGCTTTCGGGCGGCGTGATTCACCAAGGTCCCGATTGGCGTTCGCAGACGTGGAAGGATTCGGTGCACGAGGGCTATGCCAGCCAGGCGCTCGATCCGCTTCAGGACACGCCGATCCTCATCGGTTCTCTGGAGGGCGATGCTCCGCTCATCGGTGCCGCCGAGCATCTTCTTGCTTCGTTGAAGTAAACATAACTACCAAGTGTGCCTTCTGAGGTGCCGCAGATTGACGTGAAAGAGGAGCGAAGCGTACTTCGGTACGCGAGCGACGGTTTGAACGTCAAGGTGCGGCGTCTCAGAAGGCTGTTTTGAGAAAGGTTGAGTCGAACATGACCGTTGATCCTTTGATCCAGTCCCTGAAGGGCAAGCTCGTCGTGAGCGTTCAGGCGTATATGGGCGAGCCGCTTCGTACGCCCGAGACCATGGCGCAAATGTCTCGCGCTTGCGAGCTCGGCGGCGCCGCCGCCATTCGCTGCCAGGGCCTTGCCGACATTGCCGCCATTAAGGGTCGCTGTGAGGTTCCCGTCATCGGCCTGTGGAAGGATGGGCACGAGGGCGTTTACATCACGCCGACGCTGCGTCACGCTCGCGCCTGCGTTGCTGCCGGTGCCGATATCGTGGCGATCGACGCCACCGATCGTCCGCGCCCCGATGGCAAGACGGTCGAGGATACTTTCCGCCCGCTGCACGAGGAGGGTGTGCTCCTGATGGCGGATTGTGCCACCATCGAGGACATTCGCCGTGCGGTTGATATGGGCTTCGACCTTGTATCTACCACGCTTTCTCACGGTGTCGCTGCCATCGACTGCACCATGGCCGATGGCCCCGATCTGCCGCTCCTGCGTCAGGCGACCGAGGAATTCCCCGGTCTTCCCATCATCTGCGAGGGCCGCGTGCACACGCCCGAGGAGGCTCGCGCCGCGATCGATGCTGGCGCCTGGGCCGTTGTCGTCGGCACCGCCATCACGCACCCCACGAGTATTACGAGTTGGTTCAAGGCTGCGCTTGAGGCGTAAGACAGGCCTCGTATCCGCTCGGGGCGGTATACTCAATATAGGCAATTGACCGCGCGGGATCCGGGTTGCTGGGTCCCGCGCTTGTTTTTGGGAGGCAGCACATGCAAAAGGGAGATGCCATGGATGCGGCGGAGCGCTCGGAGCGCATCCCCGATATCGTCATCATCACCGGAATGTCCGGATCGGGCCGCACGCAGGCCATGCACGTGTTCGAGGACATGGGCTATTTTTGCATCGATAACCTGCCTCCGCGTCTCATCGCCCAGCTTGCCGAGCTCGTCGGCATCAATACGGGCGTGGGCAGGCATCTCGCCGTTACCTGCGATTTGCGTAGCCAGGGACTGTTTGACGAGTTGCTCGATGCGGTCGCCGCGCTCGAAGAGCGCGAGATGAGC
>USHA01000019.1 GCA_900554325.1 uncultured Collinsella sp. | reverse complement strand
GTGTGGCGGCTTCGACTCGACGTTGGCTTCACAGCGCCGCAGCGATCGCTTCAGTCACAAACTTATTGAGTGACTCACCCTTCTTTGCCGCTGCCAGCGCTGCTTGCTTGTGGAGCTCAGAGCCCGTTCTTACGTTGAACGAGCCCTTAAAAGCCCGCTCGGGTTCCTTGCCCTTTTCGGCACAAAACTCAAGGTAATCGTCGACGGCGTCGTGGAAGCATCGCTCCACTTCTTCAACCGTGGAGCCTTCAAATACAATTGCGTCCCTAATGCCGGCGACCATACCTGTCAGCACGTGCTGTTCGGCATCGAACTCGACCGGGGCGAAATAACCCTTGTAAGCCAAAACGTTACTCATGGCTGCCTCCGACATCTTGTAGAAATCGAACGATGTTTCGGATGGTTCCCGCCGTCAATTCGTCAGATGGATGGGGTGCGTGCATCACGAACATTCTGCCGTCCGATGGCCTGTAGAAGCGAATGCGCGATCCGGATGTCCTGCCTTTGTTGTCCATTTCAAAGCCATATGAAGCCATAACTTTAAGAAAGTCAGCAAATCTATACGTTGAAGGACAGCTAAGCAGCTGGGCGATGAGTTTGTCGATCCGAGCCATCCTGCCTCACATCCCGCAACTATATTATAGTTGCAATTTAATCCCGAAGCAATCACCCATACTATAGAACACATGTACGTATAGAACAAGTGTTCGAACCGCCACAAAGGTACCTGTCCCCTTTGTGGCGGTTTTGCTTGCTGTGGTTATGCCATCAGGTCGACTACGTTAAAGCCGGCGTTGCTCTTGGCGATGACGTCTCGGCCGCCAAAGACGCAGGTGGGCGACTCGGCTGCGATGCGCGTCACATCGGCGCCGAGCGAGCGCAGCTCACCGGGCGTAGCGGCGAGCATCTGGGCGCGGCGCTCCTCGCGTGCGTGCGGATCGAGCCCGGCCAGGTAGGTCGTGTTGCGGCGCTTGGTGAGCGTGTACGGCTTCACGGGCGCGTCCATGCCGCTCACGCAGCTCACGATAAAGCCCTCAAAGGCGGCCTCGTCGGGCTCAAAGCTGCCGAGCCATTCGCCTGCGCGCTCCACGCGCTCAATCGAAGGATCGATTGCCGGGTCGCGGTAGGTGTAGAACGCCGCCTGGCGCTCGCCGGCTGCGCGGAATCCGCAGCCGTACGCACCGCCCTTCACGCGAATCTCGTTCCACAGGTAATCGTAGGAGAGCGCGTTGGCAGCCACGGCCCAGGCGCCCGTCACGTCAATGCCCAGGCGACGCGGATCGCACGCACGCGCGGCAAAGCAGATGTCGCTGGGGATGACAAAAGCCTCGTGGCGGTCGCACGGCGTCGGCACCACGAGCGCGTCGCGGCCGGCATCGGCGCCGTCGCCAGCTCCCAGTCCCAAGTCGCCCGCGGCGGCCCAGTACGCGTTAAAGTCCTCATCGCTGCCGGTAAAGCTCGCCAGGCAGCCGTCGGCCACAAAGATGCGGCCTGCCAGCTCGGCAAGCTTGGCACGCAGGCCGTCCAGGCGCTCGTCAAAGTGGTCGAGCAAATCGCGCAGGAACTGGTAGAAGTCTACGCCCGAGAGCTGCTCACGCACCACGGCCGAAGGCGAGCTGTAGCTCATCGCGCGACCGAGCGCCGCCGAGTGGCCGTTGTTGATAAAGCCCTGCTCAAGCCCAATACGAATCTGCGTGAGCACGTCGCGCACGCGGTCGGCATCGGCGTCCGCCAGCAATGTGCTCGACCACACCTCGCGCGGTAGGCTCGCCAGCGCGTCGATCTTTTCGGACAGGGCGCCGGCGCTCACCAGCAAGTAGGGGCGCACGCCGTCCACTTCGGGCTGCGTCATGACCTCGGTCGTAAAGCTCAAAAAGCCCAGTTTGCCGGCAAGTAAATTGTCGAGCTCCTCGGCCGAATGCTCGCGTGTGGGCAGCTGCTTGAGCAGGCGGCAGAGCAGCGTCACATAGGGCAGATCCTCAAACGCGACGCAGCTCAGGTCGAAATACTGCATGGCGTAGGCCAGACGGTTGGTGGGGATGCCGTGGCGCAGGCAGGGGATGGGCGCGGTCGTGTCCACGACCAGCGGCGGCTCGGGGCGCGCCTCGCCAATGTCGGACACGCGCAGACGCGGCAGTGTGGCCTTGGCCTCGGGTGTGTCTTCCGCCTCCTGTGCGGCACGCAGTGCTGCCGTGCGCTCGACCACGTCGGCCAGCTCGGCATCGGTCATGGCGTCCCGCTTGGCTGCCAGCTCGGCGGCCTCGGCACCCTCCGAACCCTCGGTGGCGTCCACCGGCACCAGCTCGACCAGTGCCATGTGATCGTTCTGCAGCACCAGCTCGCGCAGCAGGTCCTCAAAGTAGCTGCCATCCAGCTCGCCACGCAGCTCCTCGTACACCGGGCCGTACTTGAGCGCCAGCGTCGCGGCGTCGTCATCGTAGAGCCAGGTGCTCAGCGCGTCGCACGCAATGGCCACGCCGTCGGCGATACCGTAGTCGCGCTGGCGCAGGTCGTATTCGTTGCTGCTGATGATGGCTTCCAGGCGCTCGCGCGGAACGCCGTGCTCACACAGGTCGCGGCAGGCGTCCTGGAACACGCGACGTAGCTCGCGCGCCACGCCGGGCTGCGCGTTTTGCAGCATGATGAGCTCGTAGGGCTGCAGGCTTTCGGCCGCGGTGTAGCTCACCACGTTGCCGCCCAGGCCGGCGGCCAGAATGGCCTTCTTAACCGGCGCTTCGTTGGAGCCCAGCAGCGCCTCGAACAGGATATCCGCCGCGATCGTGCGCTTGCGGTCGAGCGCGCTGCCCAGCACCAGACCCAGGCCCACCAAGGCGTTCTCGGGCGTGGTGGCCATCTCGACGCGCTTATACTCGCAGGTCACAGGCTCCTGCACGTCCAGCGGATTGGGTGCCAGCGCGGACGGGTCCTCGCCGGCGGCAACGGCTGCGTCCATGCGGCGGCTCGCGGCACTCGGCTGCGACAGATAGCGCTTGTCCAAAAAGGCCAGCGCGCGGTCCACATCTAGGTCGCCGTAGAGCGTGATGTAGGAGTTGGAAGGATTGTAGTGGCGCGCGTGCGTGTCCAGGAACTGCTCGTAGGTGAGCGCGGGAATCGCGCGCGGGTCGCCACCGCTCTCGTGTGCATAGGCGGTGTCGGGATAGAGCGCGGCGTTGACGGCATCGTCCAGCACACTCATGGGGTCGGACAGCGCGCCCTTCATCTCGTTGAACACCACGCCGTTATAACGCAGCGTGCCCTCGTGCAGGCTCGCGGCGCTGCTGTCGCCGTCGCCCTCCGGCAGGTCCAGTTCGTAGTGCCAGCCCTCCTGCTCAAAAATGGTGGGCTTGGTATAGATGGCCGGGTTGAACACCGCGTCCAGGTACACGTCCATCAGGTTGTACAGATCCTGCTCGTTGGTGGTGGCAACGGGGTAGATGGTCTTGTCGGGGTAGGTCATGGCGTTGAGGAACGTCTGCATGGAGCTCTTGATCAGGTCCACGAACGGCTCCTTGACGGGAAACTTGGCCGATCCGCACAGCACCGAGTGCTCAAGAATATGGAACACGCCGGTGGAATCGGCCGGCGGCGTCTTAAAGCCAATGGCAAAGGCCTTGTTCTCGTCGTCGCACGCCAGGTACAGCAGGCGAGCGCCCGAGGCAGTGTGTCGCAGCACGTAAGCGTCCGAGTCGAGCTCGGGCACGGTCTCGCGGCGCTCGACGGCAAAGCCGTGGCAGGTAGTGCCGGGCACCAGCAGTGCAGCGGCTGCGGCGCGCGGGTCGGTTGAGGTGGTGGGCATATGCAGTCTCCTTTGACGCCCCAGCGGGGGCGAATCGAGTCGAATCCACGAGAGTATACCCATATGGGGCCGCGACCCTGCGGCGAACTGGAGACGATGCAGCCGGATTGGGCATAGGTCCCGCGTGCCCGCCGCACGTGCGTGGAAAATTGGACACTCGCCAAACGAGAGTGGATATTCGGACGGACGAGCGAGGATTTCCGGATACCTATCGAACGAGAGTGGATATTTGGACGGAATTTGCCGCAAAAGCCCCAAAAACCGTCCAAATATCCACTCTCGATATCCGACCGTCCGAAAATCCTCGCTCGTCCATCACTCGCGTATCTCTCGTCTCTCATTCGTCTCTAATATGAGAGATGACAGGAAGATGAGAGAAAATTATGAGAGATAACTGAGCAGCAAAGAGACGGGCAATCATGGTATTGTCTCAATACCGATTGTTCTACCAGCAAAAATATGTATAAATGAAGCAAATGGTAGACATTCCATCTCTATCTATCTCTTATCTCTAAGCCGAGAGATAGAGAGATAACTGAGAGACGAGGGAAATCTATCCGCGGCATTCTCCGCAGGACCGAGCGAAAGGACGTGCAGATGAACGAAAACGAGCTGACCGGTCTGCTTGAGTCTTTAAGGCGTATGGGCTCGGATGATCTTAACGTCGAAGTGAAGGAGAGCGCCACGACGCTTTCCCGCGATGTGTGGGAAACGGTGAGCGCATTCGCGAACACTGCCGGCGGAATCATCGTGCTCGGAGTGAGTGAGCGCGCAGGTTTTGTCCCGGTTGAGAACTTCGAGACCGAGAAAGTGCTCAACCAATTTGTGTCAGGCATGGGTGATGCGGGCGGTCGAGGAAAGCTGGCCAATCCGCCTAAATACACGATCGAGCGAGTGGAGCTTCAGGGCGTCATCGTTCTCGTCATTACGATTGAGGAGCTCGATCCGTCGAGCAAGCCCTGCTATGTCATAGAGCGGGGCGCCCAGGGCGGCAGCTACAAGCGCATCGATGACAAAGATGTGCCGCTTTCATCGACCGAGGTGCTCACATTGGCGTCATACGGTCGAGCGACTCCGAGCGATCGGGACGCGGTGGCGGGTGCGGGCGCGGACAATCTCGACGAGACGCTGGTCGACCGTACGATAGATCGGGCTTTTTCGTTGACGCCCCGGGCAATGCGCGGCGCGCCGGACAAACAAACGAAGCTGGAGCGCCTAAATATCCTTGATTCCCAGGGCAATGTCACCAAGGCTGGACTCCTAGTTGTGGGCACCTACCCTCAGCAGTTCTATCCCAAGCTCTTCATTGACGTGGCTGTCCATGCGGGAACTCAGAAGGGCATGGCGGGGTCGCTGAGGTTCATGGACCGCACAATCTGTGAGGGAACGTTGGGCGAAATGATCTCGGATGCTGTCGCGGCCGTCGCCAAGAATTTGCGGCGAACCTCGACCGTCCAAGGCGTCTCGCGTGTCGACTCGCTGGAGATTCCCGAGGAGGTTCTGCGCGAGGCAATCGCCAACGCCGTAATCCATCGAGAATACGGGGATCGGTTCTGTGGACAATCGATTGCCGTCGACGTCTTTGACGATCGTGTCGAGGTGACGAATCCTGGCGGCCTTTACGGGGGAAAGACTCGCGAGAACTTGTTTGACGGCAGCTCCCGATGCCGTAACGCGACGCTCGTGAAACTCATGTCGATTGTCCCGCTGCCGGATGGCGCAGGTTCGCCGGCTGAGGGCAATGGCTCGGGCATCCCGATGATGATCGATGCCATGCGCGCGCATGGTCTGGCCGAGCCCCTGTTCTGCCCGGGGTTCGATCGGTTCAAGGTCGTACTTTACCGTTCAAAGATCGAGCCGGTCGATCATGGCGGGGGCTTAATTGTGACGGCACTCAAACACTACGGCGAGCTGGGGACGCGTGAGCTGGCAGAACGTACGGGGCTTACAATTTCCCAGGTAAGGTCGCGCGTCAACGCGCTCATTGCTCAAGGCGAGCTTGAGCCCACGGCGCCGGCGACGAGCCGCAACCGCAAGTATCGACTGTCAGAGCGCGTGGAATAAATGCGTTAGTGGACGAGGCGACCCAATAATCGACCCTCAATTGGCGCCCACTAAGGTAAAGCGGTTGTTGCTCAGTCGACGGTGATGCTGAAGACTCGGCTTACGCCGGCATGGCCCCGAACCCGTCCATCAAGAACAGCCTAAGAACCAGCTTGATGACATTTCCCGGTTTGACTTCAGCCGCGTCAAAGACGTGGCGCTCGGCGAGCTCGCTGCAGTATGCATAGATGTCGCGGATAAGGTCCGCGCCCGAAAGCGTAAACATGTAGCCTGCGTCCGAAAGCGCATTGGGCGCGGCGGGCAACTTGGCCATGTGGCAGAACGTTTGCAGGTCGGGCGCCATAACATTCTGGTAGTCGAGGTGGCCGCCGGCATCCTGTTCGGCAAGCTCCAATTGGCGCACGAAATCCAGCGCCGCTGCCAGCACAAAGCTCGGCGTAGGCGCGTTGACGTCCTGAGTGGTCGCCACGAGCCTGCCCGCCGCCTGCGTGACAAGCCAAGCGACCTCGCGCTGGCAACGCACGGCCTTGCGCGTAACCGGCTTGATGGACGAAGAAGAAACGCTCCCCTTAGGCGGATTCGAAGCAGCCATAAGACCCTCCCATGAACAATCCGGCCCAACAAGCCCGGATGAAACACGTGTTACATCAGTATACGGGGAAGTGGGGTGGAAAAACGGAGTCGACAGCGTGAACTGCCGGCTCCGGATTGCTTGCCTTAGAGGCCGTACACTTCGACCATAGCTTCGCCAATGCGATGGGGCACGCCGGTGACGAGTGCGTTGCCCATGCAGAAGGCCCGATGGCCGTCGGTCATGCCCGTATCGGTCCAACCTTTCGGGAATCCCTGAAGCTGATCGAGCTCGTCGGGAACAAGACGGCGGAAACGGCCATCGGGACATTCGATGACGTGCTTGAAGCGGCTCGCTCCCGTGCCGCCTTCTCCTGTGAGGATGGTGCGGCTCGGCTTGTCGGTGGCATCCGGGAAGCTCATGGCTCCCTCGGAATACGTGTACGTAAAGCCTGTCTTTTTGTTAGTGCGCTCTTCGCGCTTGCTGCCCTTAAGGTAGCGCCAGTCGGGAAGCTTTTCGTCGGAGATGTAGAACTGCTCCGGGACATCAGCCTCGTCGACAAGCACGTCGCCAAGCACGTGGCGCTCACCGTGATAGTCCTCGGCAAAGTCGCAGGTCAGAACATGACAGCCCTGCATGACGCCAGCATTCTTGAATTGAGAGGTCTTTTGGCCGACGCCAAAACGAGTTGAGTTCTCGTAGGGGTCGGGCAAAACGTCGAGCTCGGACATCTCGTCGGGATAGATGGCGGGGAAGGCTTTAGCCATGACGCCGTTGTGCATGCGATTAACGAGATCAACCTTGCCAGCGTCCTTTTCGCAGAAGATATAAACACGCTTGCGACGCTGGGGGAAACCGTATTCGGCAGAGTTGACCACGCGCCATTCGACCGTGTAGTCGAGGTCGGCAAGACAGCTTAGGATGATGGCGAAGTCGCGACCGCGTTGAGACGCGGGCGACTTGAGCAGGCGGTCGACGTTCTCAAAGAGACCGAACTTGGGCTTCTTCATTTCGAGGAAGTGATAGATGTCCCACCAAAGGACGCCCTTCTTGCCCTCGATGCCGTGTGCCTGATTGAGCGGACGCGCGACAGAGTAGTCTTGGCAGGGGAAACCGCCAACAACCATTTGGACATCGGGGATTTCGATTTCTTTCGCCTCGGCCTGCTCCAGGACCTTATTGATGTCTTCGTTGACGACGGAATCATTGCCGAAGCGATCCATGTAGCAACGGGCCGCGAACTGACGCGCCTTGGTTCCGGGCGGCTCCCACTGATTGGCCCAAATGGTGCGGAAGGGGCCGGCGGGCTTCATATAAAACTCGGGATGTCTAGGGTCGGCATAGCCTTCGAGACCCAAACGAAATCCACCGACGCCCGCAAAAAGCTCGGCAATATTAATCTCAGACACGTTTCTCCAATCGCTGCTGTGTCCGGTTATGGTGGTCACAACAATAACCGATCGAGGGGACAATCAAGACCTCAATTTTCTGGGCGTTAGTAGTTGCTCTGAACTACCATGAGGTTAGTTGCGAGTTTCGGAGGTATCCCGTGTCTAAGAAGCGCCTCGATTTCAAGCGCATGCTTGACGATACTGATTTTTCTGACCCCTCAAGTATTGAGCGCTATGCTGCCAATCTCGATGGCATGACGTTCCGCGATATTCTCGAGCTCGGTATTGCTCCGGAGGGGGAGAGTGCGCCCAAGGACTTTGGCTCCAAGAAGTACAAAGGCGGTATGGGCACTCTTATCGAAGAACGTTACTTTGGCTACAAGGCCAATAGTGACGATCGCCCCGACTTTCCCGAGGCGGGCGTTGAGCTCAAGGCAACGTGTTTTGATGTGCTCAAGAACGGCCGGAAGTCTGCTGGCGAGCGCCTTGTCCTGACCATGATTCCTTATGACCGACCTGTTTCGCTCGACTACGACAGTTCTCACCTCAAGACCAAGCTCAGCAATATCCTGTTGATTTACTACGGCCGAGATCGTTCCATCGATAAATACGACCAACGCATTGAGCGTGCGGTCATGGTTCGTCTGCCCGAAGAGGACATGAAAATCATTCGCGCCGACTACGAGAAGATCATTTCCTATATTCAGGATGGCCGTGCGGACGAGCTTTCAGAAGGCATGACGACTTATCTGGGTGCTTGCACGAAGGGCGCAACTGAGGCCACAATGTGGGCGGACCAGTATTATGAATACTTCAATACCGATACGGGCGAGATTGAGCGCCATCGCGCAAAGCGTCGCGCCTTTTCCCTCAAGCGCTCGTATATGGACTATGTGCTCCATACTTATGTCCTCGGTGCTCCGCGAGTCGGGGAGAGCATTGTTCAGGACGATGGCAAGTCTATCGATTTCGAAAGTTACGTAACTGGACTTATCGAGCGCCATTACGGTGAGACCGATCGTCAAATTGCCGAACAGTATGGACTGGAGTACACGGGCAATAAGGCGCAGTGGACAACGCTCGTTTATCGTATGCTCGGAATCAAAAACAATGCTGCCGAGGAATTCGTCAAGGCAGGCATTTCCGTCCGAACTGTTCGAGTTAACAACAGGGGGCACATCGAACAGGCTATGTCGTTCCCACCGTTTGAGTTCAAGCGTTTGATTGAAGAAGACTGGGAGACGTCGCCTCTTCATGCGTGCCTTGAGACCAATCGCTTTTTCTTCGTTGTGTTCCGTGAGGACCACGATGGCGTGCTGCGTCTCGATCGTTGTTTGTTCTGGGCAATGGGAGAAAACGAAATCGAAGGCCCAGCGAAAGCTTGTTGGGATGAGACGCGAAAGGTAATACGTGAGGGCGTTGAGCTCAATCCGTATCGGGATGCGAGCGGAAAGCTCAAAGTGACTAACAATCTGCCCGGTATGGCGGACAATCCAATTGTTCACGTTCGCCCGCATACGTCAAAAGCGGCTTACAAGTTTGCCGATGGAACAGAGATCGGTGACATCGCAAGGAATGCTTACGAACTGCCCGACGGGCGCTGGATGACGAAGCAATCGTTCTGGTTCAACAAGGGCTACCTGGAGCATATTCTGGGGCTGTAGCGTTTCGAGATTATTTAACAATCAACCCCTGCTCCTCGATACCTCGATGTTGCCCCTACAAATAAATCCCCTCACCGAGTTGCTTGTGGAACTCGGCGTGATGGTCGCGTGCCCAGGTAAAGAGCGCCTGGTCAAAGTCGGTACGCGTGGCCGGGACGCCAAAGACGCCGGCAACTTCGACGCGTATAAACTCCAGTGCCGGCAGCTTGTTGATGGCAGTGAGGGCAAACGGGGACGAGGGCTCCTCGAACAGATAGCGGCTGCCTTGCAGCGCGTCGCAACTGGTGCACGTGTTGCCGAGCGACGGGGCTTTGGAGGCTCGCGCGCCTACGGGCTTGTAGCCGCAACGCTTATGAAGGTAGTCGCGGATCTCGCCCGGCACGCAGCCAAGAGCGGGCACGATGGCGAGTGCGTTGGTGTTGGCCGTGTCGATGGCAATGTGCCCGGCTTCGTTGGGCGTGTGCGCGATGGCGATGCTCTTGTCGTTATCGGTTCGATAGGGAATGCCGAAGGCCGCGACCGAGGTCTCTTTGTGACACTTCCAGCACTCGCGCTTGCCCAGTACTAGATATATATACGGTGCTGAGGGGTCGGATCGGTCAACACCGGGCAGCCACTCGGCAAAGGGCTCGGGGTTGACGCCGCTGGGCACATACCAGATCTTCTTGGTCCGGTCCCATTTGGCGCCCAGCGCCTTGGCTTCTTCTTTGTGCGAAAAGGGGACATCGAGCTCGGTGCGCATAGCGGCTCCTTGGTGCTGCAGGTGCAAGTGGCTCAAGGATACCGCAGGGCGCAGACATCGCGGCGCTTTGCTGAGAAGTTGCGGCTCGGATGGGTTCGAGACGCGTTGGTCTCGGCCTCGGTGGCTATTGGGGCGGTTTTGATTGACTGCGGAGTCAGCCGGGATAGGCACTTGGGTCGCTGACGTGGTTTTGTGCATGGGCAGGGCGGTTGGAGCTGCTAGCTGATTTGGCGACATAAAACAAAACAGCCCAGAGGACATAGCCTCTGAGCTGCGAACATTTGGTGGGCGTTAGAAGATTTGAACTTCTGACCTCTTCCGTGTCAGGGAAGCGCTCTCCCCCTGAGCTAAACGCCCGATCAAGGGTGCGCAAGCGCGCAAGGGATAATATAACGGAGCCTGAACTCGGTGGCAAGAACATTTTTAAAAATCGCTTACATTGTGGAATTCGGGGGCTTTGTCGTATCCATTTCAAAAGAGCCTGCTGCCGCGATTTGGCTGTCGCATAATGCAAGGCCATTGCGGTATCGAGCTATGGAAAGACGCCTGCGGAATTGTCCTACCGATAAGCGGACAAGCCTCCAGCTGGTGACTTCGCCGTGGTAAGGTAAACCGAATTGTTTCCAGGCTGTTTCGGGGGAGTGGAATGAGCAAAGAGTGTGTCGAGCAGGTCGAAGGCGCAGGGGCTTCGGTGCCGATGACCGATATATCGAACATTGATGTGCCCGAGGGCACCGACGAGCTCAGCCGCAACACCCGTCGCGCATGGCGCGACCGCCTGAACAGCGCTTCGACGCGCAAGATGATCACGGGCGTCTTGGCTACGCTGGTGGGCGGTTCGTTTTGGGGCTTCTCGGGCACCAGCGCGAGTTTTTTGTTCGATACCTACCATGTCGATACGCTGTGGCTTATGAGCGTGCGTCAGATTCTCGCCGGCCTGCTCTTTATGGCTGTGGTTGTCACGCGCGACCGCGCACGCCTGGTCAAGCTTTGGACCACACCCGCCGATCGCAAGCAGCTGCTGCTCTTTACCGCCTTTGGCCTGCTGTTCAACCAGTTTTGCTATCTTTCGGCCGTGCGCCTGACGAACGCCGGAACCGCGACGGTGCTCCAGTGCCTGCAGCTCGTTATCATCATGGGCTACACCTGCGTGATCGATCGCCGCATGCCGCGTACTCGCGAAGTCATCGGCATTGGCCTGGCTCTGGGTGGAACCTTTTTAATCGCCACCGGCGGCGACCCCACCAGCCTGAATATCTCGCCGCTTGGCCTGGCAGCAGGTCTTATGTGTGCGGTCAGCGCCGCGTGTATGGCGGTGATTCCCGCCAAGATCCTGCCCGAATACGGCAGCCCCATCGTCACGGGCTCGGCAATGCTCACGGCGGGCGTGGTCTCGTGCGTCTTCGTGCAGCCCTGGGCGCATATGCCGGCGCTCGACGCTGCCGGCATCGAGGCGCTCGCGGTGTTCGTGGTTATCGGCTCGTTTTTTGCTTACATGCTTTATATGCAGGGCGTTAAGGACATCGGCTCGGTGCGCGCGAGCCTCATCGGAACTGTGGAGCCGGTTTCGGCGACCATCACCAGCGCCGTTATGCTGGGGACGGTGTTTTTGCCGACCGACCTTATCGGCTTTGTCATGATCATCGTGATGATGTTCCTTACGGTGTAGCTAGCGCCGCCGCCAAGACAGAAAAGGTGTTGTGCCGCATTTTCGCCAATTGATGTCCGTGTCTGGAGTTTAGCTGTCGATGCTCAAAATGCCATAAACTAGCAACGTTATGGACTTTTTCATTGCGACTCAATTGCGAGGATTTCTTTATGGCTGGTAATCACTTTAAGGGCAGCGATAGCGGCCGCCCTGCAGTTCCGCCGCGTCCGAACGGGGCTGGTAAGGCCGGCACGCCGGGCGGCGCTGGACAGGGCGGTTCCGGTAAGCGCGTGTCCCCGGGCGAGACGGCGATGTTTACCGCTCTGTACGAGCAGTCTCAAAAGGCAAAAAAGACCGGCCGTGCAAGAGGGAATGTCTTTGCGGGCGGTGCAACCTCCGCGTCGCAGCCGAGCGGGGCTCCTTCGGTGCCTGCGAACAACGCAGGTGCTGCCAACGCCGCGAATGCTGCCGGCAACGTTAATGCCGGCAAGGCCGCCAACAATACTCCCTCTGCTGGTGGCGCGGGGCTTACGGGTAACCTTGGCACGATTTACACCGGCGCCTCCGAGACTGGCACGTTCGCCCGCCCGGATGATAGCGGTGCCGAGTTTGCGGGCTCGGGTTCCAAGGAAGATTATTACGATTTTGGCTTGAACTACGGTAGCGACGCTTCGTCGAGTTCGACCTCTGACGGTCTGGTCCGTCATCGCCATCGCAAGGGCGAGCGCAAAAAGCGTCACACCGGCGCCATTATTGCCGCTGTGGTCGCGGTGCTTCTCGTTGCGCTTGGCGCAAGCGGCTTTATGCTGCTTAACTCGGCAAAGACCGTAAAGAGCGAAGCGAAGGAGGCTGTCGAGATTGTCGGTGGCCTTAAGGACAAGGTCACGTCGGGCGATTTTTCGACGCTGCCTGACGACGCGAAGAAGATCGATGAGCTCTGCAACAACATGAAGGCGGAGACCTCGAGCCCGCTGTGGGCGGCGGCTTCGTTTATCCCGGTGTATGGCAGCGATATCAATGCGGCCCGCACCATGATTGACGCCCTGTCCGATGTCTCGAGCAATGCGCTGGTTCCCATGGCCGATAACCTTTCGCAGGCTACGCCCGGCAAGCTGTTCCAGGACGGCATGATTAACGTGTCCGCGCTGCAGGCGGTCGCCGATTCGCTTTCCAGCAGCTCGAAGGTGTTCAAGAGCGCCAACGAGAAGGTCCAGGGCATTGGCGATACTCATATTTCCCAGGTGACCGAGCTGGTCGATAAGGCCAAGGACGGCTTTGCCACCCTCAACGGCGCGGTTGACGCGGCGGAGAAGGTCGCCCCCGTCCTTCCCCAGATGCTCGGCGCCAACGGCCAGACGCGTCATTATCTTGTACTCGCGATGAGCAATGTCGAGATCCGCGCCTGCGGCGGTTTCCCCGGTTCTCGCGGCGTGATGTCGGTGACTGACGGTAAGCTCGAACTGGGCGATTTTGTCAAAGTCGACATGATGAAAGAGCCTTTGAGCCCGCTTCCCATCACCGATGAAGAGGCAAACTTGTTCACGACCGGATGGGGCCTGACCGGATTCAACACGCTCGGATACACGATGGGCGACGTTACGATGACGCCTGATTATCCGCGTGCGGCTCAGCTTGCCAGCGATATGCAGAAGGCCATTGTCGGAGATGACATCGACGGCGTATTTGCAGTCGATCCGGTATTTTTGCAGTATATGCTCGGCGTTGTAGGCGGCACACAGCTTCCTGACGGCACCGTCGTTGATGGAAGTAACGCCGCAAAGGTGCTGCTGCACGATATTTATTGGAATTACCCGGTAGAGGAACAGGACGCCATTTTTGCGGCGGTTGCCGGATCAGCTTTTAACAAGATCGTGGACGAACTGGGCTCCAGCGATATTACTAAGATTGCTGCCGCCATCGAAAAGGGTGCTTCCGAGGGTCGCATCCTCATGTATTCGAGAAATGATGACGAGGAAAAGGCCGCGAAGGCTCTTGGAATATCGGGCGCTCTCCAAACCGATACGTCGGAGGCTCCGATCTTGGGCGTCTATGTGAACAACTACAGCTATTCAAAGATGGATTGGTTCCTCGATAAGCGAGTCACCATCGATTCTTCGGTTGAAAATGCCGATGGCTCGACGACGTATCGAGTGACCACCTCGCTCAAGAACACGATGACCCCCCAGGAGAAGGCCGAGATGCCTGGCTATTTCCAGGGCCATAACGGCATTAGCCAGGATATTGATGATGAGGTGCTGAGGCTTTATCTCTATGCTCCTGCGGGAGGCAGCATTTCGGATATTAAGACTTCGGGCTCCGGTTCTATCGAGATGAACGAAGCGACGCACGATGGCTTGAAGGTTGCATGGGGCGGTGTTCACATGCTTCTTGGACAAGACATAAAGGTCGAGTACACGGTCACGACTTCGAAGGACTCTGGGCACAAAGAGCTTAAGGTTCGTACCACGCCAACCGCTCAAACGTTCGAACAGGATAAGTAAGATATGAAGTACTTTGGCACCGACGGCTTTCGCGGCGAGGCCAACGTTGGGCTGACGGTAGAGCACGCTTATAAGATTGGCCGTTTTGTGGGCTGGTATTACGGCGCCAACCGCAGTGCTAAGGCGCGCGTCATCGTGGGCAAGGACACACGTCGCTCGAGTTATATGTTTGAGGCGGCGCTGGTGAGCGGCCTGGTCGCGAGCGGTGCGGACGCCTATATGCTGCACGTGATCCCCACGCCAGGCGTAGCGCATCAGACTGTGGAAGGCTGCTTCGATTGCGGCATCATGATCAGCGCGAGCCACAACCCGTTTTGCGATAACGGCATTAAGCTCGTCAACAGCGACGGCTTTAAGATGGACGAGGACGTGCTGGAGCTCATCGAGGATTACATCGATGGCAAGAGCGAAGTTCCGCTGGCCACGGGCAACCACATCGGCGCCACGGTGGACTACATGCAGGGCCGCAACCGCTACATTGCTTCGCTCATCGCCAGCGCGAACTTTTCGTTGCAGGGCGTCAAGATCGGTATCGACTGCGCCAACGGCTCGGCTTCTTCGGTGGCCAAGCCGGTGTTTGACGCGCTCGGTGCCGACGTGCGCGTGATCAACGCCGCGCCCGATGGCTTTAACATCAACGTCGACTGCGGCTCCACGCATATGGAGCGCCTGCAGCGCCATGTGGTGGAGCAGGGTCTGGACGTGGGTTTTGCCTACGATGGCGATGCCGACCGCTGCTTGGCCGTGGATGAGCGCGGGCGCGTGGTCGACGGCGACCAGATCCTGTACGTGTGCGGCGTGTATCTGAACAAGCACGGTCGCCTTTCGGGCGGTGCCGTGGTGCCGACGATCGCCAGCAACTTTGGCCTGGTCAAGTCGCTGGAGCTTGCCGGTCTGAGCGCCGTGACCAGCGGCGTGGGCGACCGTCACGTGTATGCCAAGATGCGCGAGGGCGGCTACAGCCTGGGCGGCGAGCAGACGGGCCATACGATCTTTGGCGATATCGAGCGCACGGGCGACGGCATTATGACCTCGCTGCGCGTGATGGAAGTGATTCGTGCCGAGCGCGAGACACTCTCGCAACTCACGGCTCCGTGCAAGCTGCTGCCACAGGCGCAGGTGGCCGTGCACGTGGCGGACAAGGACGCCGCGCTCGAGAATATGGGCGTGCAGAACGCCATCGCCGAGGCCGAGGCTGCGCTGGCAGGCGAGGGCCGCGTGCTCGTGCGCAAGAGCGGAACCGAGTCGGTGATTCGCGTTTTGGCCGAAGCCCCCGACCAAGCATCCGCCGATGCCGCCATGAAGCGCATCGCCGCCGCGCTGGAAGCTCTGTAAGGTAGTCATTGGGGACGTTCTTAAACGACTAGGTGGAAAGGGGACGCTGCGGATTGGTTCCGCGGCGTCCCCTTTGCGTTGGCGTGTCGGTTATGCCTTACAGCTCGTAGAGCGTGGTGAACTTGTCCTGCAGGTAGCTGCAGTAGTAGCGGGCGTCAAAGTCCATGCCGCAGGCGCCCTTGATGAGCTCCGGCGCGTCCTTGGCGCGGCCCCACTGCCAAATGTGCTCGCCCAGCCAGGCGCGGACGGGTGTCAGGTCGCCGCTCGCACAGGCGCCGTTGAGGTCGACACCGTCGCGGCACATGGCCGGCACAAACATGGCATCGTAGGCACTGCCCAGCGCATACGTGGGGAAGTAGCCAAACGAGCCGCCGCTCCAGTGCGTATCCTGTAGGCAGCCGTGCGTGTCGTCGGGAACGGGAATGCCCAGGTACTCATCCATGAAGCGGTTCCAAAGCGCGGGGATGTCCTTGGCCGTGGCCTCGCCGGCAAACAGCATGCGCTCGATCTCGTAGCGCACCATAACGTGCAGCGGATAGGTGAGCTCATCGGCCTCGGTGCGGATCAACGACGGCTGCGCGATGTTCACGGCGCGGTAGAGCGTGTCCTCGTCGACGTCGCCGTAGACCTCGGGTGCGTGGCGGCGCAGCACCTCGAGCAGCGGTCCCATAAAGGCGCGGCTGCGACCCACGGTGTTCTCGAAAAAGCGGCTCTGGCTTTCGTGGATGCCCATGGAGGTGCCACCCTCAAGACAGGTGCGCGCATAGGCAGGATTGACGCCCAGCTCGTACATGGCGTGTCCCGCCTCGTGGATGATGCTGTAGACGTTGGAGATGCAATCGTCCTCGTAGATGTGTGTCGCGATGCGCGCGTCACCCACGGCAAAGCCCTCGCTAAACGGGTGCTCGGTAAAGGCAAGCGTGGTGTCGTCCAGGTTCAGGCCGACAAGCTTCATAAGGTCGAAGCTCATGGCGCGCTGGGCGGCCTCGGGCACGCGGGCGTGCAAAAAGTCGGCATCGGGCTGCTGGCTGCGCTCGCCGATGGCGTGCACGAGCGGCACGACCGTCGCCTTGACCTCATCGCAAAACGCATCGAAGCTCTTGGCGGAAAGGCCGCGCTCGTACTGGTCGAGCCAAACATCGTATGGGTCGCGCTTGGGGTCCATAAGTTCGGCCTGATGCTTAAGTTGGGCGACGATCCTATCCACATAGGGCTCAAAGCTCACCCAGTCATTGGCCGTCTTGGCCTTGTGCCACACGGCATCGGCCTCGCAGGTGAGCCTGGTCCAGGCCTCGGCCTCCTCGGTGGGGATGACGCTTGCCTCGCGCTGGTCGCGACCGAGCACACGGATCTCGTCGAGCAGCTGCGGGTCGTCGATCTTGCCGCCTGCAACCGTCTCGCGCGCTAACGAGCGTACGAGCTCAACGGACTTCTCGCTGGTCAGTAGCTTGTGATGCTCGCCGGCAAGGGTTCCCATGGCGTCGGCGCGCGCTGCGGCGCCGTTGGCAGGAGCAATCGTCGCTCCATCGAACTCGGCAATCTTGAGCAGGTACTCGCGAGTCCACAGCTTGCCCTCGAGTTTGCGGAACTTTTTGACGGCCTTGACGCCCTTGGCGGCCTTTGCCACGGCGGCCTTGGCCTTCTTATCGAGTTTCTTTCCCATACCGTATCCTTAATCTCGCAGGCCGAGCGCCGTAAGCGGCTGCGCGGCCAGTTTGCACAGCTACCTGCCTTGTACCCAGCACGAACAAAACGGAACGCGGCGATATGCTCGCAGAATGTGTTATCCTATAGCCCAATGCGTTGACGGAGAGGGTTTTGCCCGTCGCGTCGCCGGCAAGAGAGGGAAGGCCATGGGCTGCAAGCCTTCCTGCGGTGGCAAGGGCTAAGCGTTCACTCCCGAGCAGCGACCTCAACGGGCGCGCGGCCAGTGGCAGCAAAGCCTCAGTAGGGAAGCCGTGAGCCTCGCGACAAGAGGCGCAGAGTGGGCGCGGCGGGCCATACATCCGCCGGGTCAAACAAGGTGGTACCGCGGAATTTAACCGTCCTTGGGCAATGCACATGCCCGAGGGCGGTTTTTTGTTACCGAACCGGGCCGCGCATCCGCAGCATCGGGCGGCGTCAGCCGTCCCGGAGCGCGGATGCGCGAGAGACGAAAGGGAAGACATGAGTCTGATTGATGATCTGGTCAAACTCGAGGAAGAGGCCAAGGAGCTCGTCACTAGCGCCGACGACGCCGCCAAGCTCGAGGCTGCGCGCGTTGAGCTGCTCGGTCGCAAGGGCCGTATCACCGGCCTGATGCGCATGATGGGCAAGCTCGCCCCCGAGGATCGTCCCATGATGGGCAAGCGCGCCAACGAGATGCGCCAGCTGATCGAGGGCATGCTCGACGAGCGCACCACCGAGATGAAGGCCGCCGCCCTCAAGCACGCACTCGAGCACGAGGCCGTCGACATCACGCTGCCGGGCATCCGTCCGCAGATCGGTCACCAGCACCTGATTAAGCAGATCATCGAGGAGGCCGAGGACATCTTCTGCGGCATCGGCTACACCGTCGAGTCCGGCCCCATGGTCGACACCTCCTACTACAACTTCACCGCACTTAACGCGCCCATGGATCACCCGAGCCGCTCGGCCCGCGATACCTTCTACGTGGTCGACAACAACCCCGGCAGCGTCGCGCACCCCGAGGCTCACGCCCACGGCGAGTCCGACGTGC
Source organism: uncultured Collinsella sp. (assembly GCA_900554325.1). Classification (GTDB taxonomy): domain Bacteria; phylum Actinomycetota; class Coriobacteriia; order Coriobacteriales; family Coriobacteriaceae; genus Collinsella. The sequence continues at coordinate 10,054 of USHA01000019.1, read as the reverse complement.
TGCTGCGCACCCAGACCTCGGGTGTGCAGATCCACACCATGGAGTCGCAGAAGCCGCCCATCTACATGATCTGCCCGGGTACCGTCTACCGTCCCGACACGGCCGACGCCTGCCACCTGCCGCAGTTCAACCAGATTGAGGGCCTGGTCGTCGACGAGGGCATCACCTTTGGCGATCTTAAGGGCACGCTCGACTACTTTGTTAAGTGCATGTTTGGCGAGGATCGCAAGACGCGTTACCGCCCGCACTTCTTCCCCTTCACCGAGCCTTCCTGCGAGGTGGACGTGAGCTGCCACGTGTGCGGCGGCAAGGGCTGCAACTTCTGCAAGCACAGCGGCTGGATCGAGATCCTGGGCTGCGGCATGGTCGACCCCAACGTCCTGATCAACTGCGGCATCGACCCCGAGAAGACCATTATCTTCACGCATTCGGCCGTACCGGCGCTGAACCAGCTCATGCTGCCCTTCCTGTCGCTGGTCACCGAGTCCGAGCTTTTGCGCAACCCCACGGTGAAGTCCGAGATGGACGCGTCGGGCCATGCGCTCACGGGGCTTCTGCTCACGTATCCGGTGCACCAGGCGTGCGACATCCTGTTCTGCAAGGGCAACGTGGTGCCCGTCGGTCGTGACCAGCTACCGCACATCGAGCTTACCCGCACCATCGCCCGCCGCTTTAACAACCGCTACGGCAAGGTGTTCCCCGAGGTCGATGCGCTGCTGTCCGAGACCCCGCTGCTGCCGGGCCTGGACGGTCGCAAGATGAGCAAGAGCTATGGCAACGCCATCAATATTTCGATGACCGCCGAGGAGACGGCCAAACGCATCAAGAAGAGCCAGACCGACTCCGAGCGCATGATCACATTCGATCCCGAGAACCGCCCCGGCGTGTCTGGCCTGCTTTCGACAGCCGCCATCTGCACCGGTCGCTCCGAGGTCGAAATTGCCGAGGAGATTGGCATGGGCGGCTCCGGCCAGCTCAAGAAGTACGTGACCGAGGCCGTCAACGAGTACTTCGCACCTATCCGCGAGCGTCGCCAGCGCTACGAGAACGATCTGGATTACGTGAAGGACGTGCTGCACGAGGGCAACCGTCGCGCCAACGAGATCGCCGAGCAGACACTGGCCGAGGTTCAGGACGCCATGGGCATGGTGTACTAGACCGATCTGCTGGCTTGAGCTTTCGATTGCTTTAGGGCGGGCGCTACGGCGTCCGCCTTTTTTGGAGCCGGACCGCTTCGGCTCCGTCCATCGCACCCCCCTCGACAAACAGGAACAGGCCCGCTGGCAGATAGTTGCCAGCGGGCCTGTTCCCGAAGTACACCGTTGAATCGCACAGAGGGGAGGAATGCGAATCAAACTCAACAGGGCAGGCTTTTTCATCGCCTATTGCCTGCTCCGTTGCTGAAACCAATATAGTTCACCGTGGTTTACTTTCTGACGGCAAAGTACGCCACCACACCTTCTCCATAAGTTAGCTCTGGTAAACCTACAGCGTAAAACCACCACAAAGGGGACAGGCGCCTTTGTGGTGGTTTTCGCCACGGCAGAACCGCTAGAGCCCGGCAGGCCAGCGACAGGCGGCCAAGTCGACGTGCATGTCGTCCTTAAACGCCACACCTTCCCCTAGCAAAAGCTCACGTTGAGCATCGGGACCGCCAAAAGCGAAGCCCTCGCATATGTGCCCGTCGGCAAACACCACGCGGTGACAGGGAATCTCGCCGGGGCGCGGATTACTATGCAGGGCATACCCCACGTACCGCGCACTTCGTGGACGACCGGCAAGCAGCGCCACCTGGCCATACGTGGCGACCACCCCCTCGGGGATCTGCTCGACCACCTCGTACACCCGTTCAAAAAAGCCCTCAGACGCCATTGCTCGCTCCCTTCCACCCGGAAAAGCATAAACCACCACAAAGGGCCTGTCCCCTTTGTGGTGGTTTATGGCAGGTCGGTTAGTTAGCGGGCTGGAAGAAGGCTACGGCTACGGCGCCGGGGCCTACGTGGGTGCCGATGGTGGCGCCGATGGTGTGAACGGGCAGTTCGCCCTCGGTGTGGCCAGCCCACAGTGCCGCGCTGTCCTCGACATACTTCTTGAGCACCGCATCCGAAAGACCCGTATAGCCGAGCGCCAGCGGCATGGAAAAGTCGATGCCGCCTGCCTTTTCGACCTTCTGGTTGAGCAGGTTCCGGCCGTTCTTGGAGCCACGAGCCTTGCCCAGCTGCACGATCAGACCGTCCTCCGCTGCCACAACGGGCTTCACATTGAGCAACGTGCCCACAGCACCAGCCGCAGCAGACAGGCGACCGCCGCGAACGAGGTACTCAAGCGTCTCGAGCAGGCCGATGACGACTACACGGTCGCGCACGGCCTCGACAGCCGCCGCGATCTGAGCCGCGCCCTGGCCCTCGTCCACCAAACGCAGCGCGTACTCAACCAGCACGCGCTCGCCCAGGGTAACGTTATTGCTATCCACCACATACACGTCGCCGCCCGGCGCCTCGGCAAGTGCGGTACGGGCACTCTGATTGGTGCCCGAAAGTTTGGCGCCCACGGTAATAATCACTGCCTCGTCGCCGGCCTCGCGCGCCTCGGCAATCGCCTGCGAAAACGCGTACGGGTTGACCTGGCCGGTCTTGGGCAGCTCATCGCGCTCCACGAGCATCTCGTAAAAGCGCTGGTGGTCGATGTCGACGCCATCCATGTACACATCGGTGCCAAAGGTGACGGACAGCGGCAGAACACGCAGAGCGGGGTGCTCAGCCGGCGACATATCGCTTGCGGAATCAGTAATAATGCGGACGGACATAGCAAATCCTTTCTTGTGCGGAGCTCGCGCGGGGAATTTTGACAGCAATGTCCCAGCACGGTATACGCGCTCAAACGGGACTATGCAGTTGTTAATGGGAAGCAAATGCCTTAGCGACCTTAGATCTCGCGCAGGGTGTTGAGAATCGTGCGCAGCGACGCATACATCTGCTCGCGCTGCTCCACACCCATAGCCTTACCGGTGGTATCGAGCACCTCGCGAATGATGCGGTCCGCCTCGCTCATGCTCTCGCCGCCCAGAGCGGTCAGGCGCACCGGAGCACGATACTTAACGGCGGCATCGCCCGAATCATCGACCTCGACGTAGCCGCCCTCCTCCAGATGCGCGAGCGTACGCGAGACGGCGGCGCGGGTCACGCCTGCCATGCGAGCCAGGTCAGCGCCAGTCAGGCCGTCCTTGCTGCGCTCAAGATAGTACAGGCACATAACGTCGGAGCCCTTGAGGCCCAGCCTTGCGCCCTCGGATGTCTTAATGCGCTGGATCTCCTTGTAGAGCCCGCTGATCAGTCCGACAAAGTCCTCGAAACGTGTCTCGTCGTTCTGCTGCATGGGAGACGACCGCCTTTCGCTTGCATGATGCTAACGGGTAAACATCTTAGTCGTACTTAACAGCCGGCAGCCCTGCACGCCCTATTTGTTAACCCATCAACATAAAAACCACCACAAAGAGGACAGGCACCTTTGTGGTGGTTTGGGGCATCAATAGGTTCTAGGCGCCGCTACAGTTCCACGCAAGGATTGTCGCGGGTCACAAGCGTCTTAACGACAACCGTAGCGCCCAGATAACGCTCGAGCAACTCGGCGAGACGATCAACGGCAGCCTGGCAATCCCCCATCCGCTCGGGCTCCACGCACTCAATCGCCAGGAACGCATCGGCCGAATCATCGGACAGCGCCGTTCGAACGCCGTCGCGCCAGTTCCAGCAGCGGCACACGGCGCCCGCATCATCGATGTAGGCGAGCTCGCCGGGCAGCGTCGGATCGTCCGCCTCCTCGCCAAGCGGCCAGAACACATCGCCACCGTCGGTCACCTTCAGGCGAAGGTCTCCCTCGATCGCATGTAGGTCCTCGCCTCCGACGGGCAGCGCGTAGGTCAACGACACCGTGTTGTAGATGTCCACCGCGGGCGCAATGTGGCCCACCGGCTTGCCTTTGAGCACGCGTTTGAGCAAGTTCTCGATCGAGCAGCGCGCGCCTTTCTTGGTCTTGAACAGACGATAGGCCTCGCGCCATGCCTTGACCGGTGCGTTCTCGCTGATAGTGTCGCTGGTCAGATGACGCTCCGCATCGATATTGGCGCGGTCGAGCAACGCCGCAATCGCATCCACGTCCTCTTGAGGAATCTGAGCCGTGGGCTTCATGCCCTCCACGACCACAACACCGACCGCTGCCTGCGGAAACAGCTCCCAGAATGAATCCTCGGCAATAAAGCTCTTCATACGCTCTCCCTTCATTGTGCGAGCCCGAGTGAGGGCGCCTAAACAAAAAGCGCCCTTACAACGGCCACCTTCAAAGTCCTACGGTGCCGTCACAAGAACGCTTGCGCTGTCCCCATCCGGAGAAGGGGACGATATGTCAGGCGTATTGTAACCCGAGTCATCCACGCGAGCAAAACCACCACAAAGGTGCCTGTCCCCTTTGTGGTGGATATGGACTCACGGCGAAGCTAGTGGCGAAGTCCCAGCAGCCCGCGGCCGCGATGACGGGCGTCGGCGTGTACTTGAACGTGCGGGCCGGCGGCTTTGACGGACTCGGGCAGGTGCGAGTACTTCTTCTCGAAGTTCTCCTCGAACATCACCGCCAGGTTGTGCGCGGCCTCGTCATAGCGCGCGGTGCTCTGCCAGTATTGGCGCGGCACCAGGATGCCATCGGGCACGCCGTGGCACGTCGTGGGAATGTCGACGTTAAAGATGTCGTCGTGCACGAACTCGCTGTCCTCGATGGTGCCGTCGAGGGCGCGCGCGACCAGCGAGCGCGTGTAGGCAAGCTCGATGCGATGGCCCACGCCGTAGCCGCCGCCGATCCAGCCGGTGTTGACCAGGTACACGCGCGTGCGGCCGTCGGCAATGCGCTCGCCAAGCATCTTGGCGTAAACCATGGGGTCGAGCGGCATAAACGGTTCACCAAACAGCGAGGAGAACGTGGGCGTGGGCTCGGTGACGCCAACCTCGGTGCCGGGAATCTTGGCGGTGAAGCCCGTCACAAAGTGATACATGGCGGCATCGGCCGTCAGACGCGAGATGGGCGGCAGCACGCCAAAGGCATCACAGGTCAAAAACAGCACGACGCTCGGGGTGGTGCCCATGCCCTTGGTCCACGCGTTGGGGATATGCTCGACGGGGTAGGCCACGCGCGTATTGTGCGTGATCGAGACGTCGTCGTAGTTAGGCTTGCGATTCTCATCGAGTACCACGTTTTCACAGATGGCGCCAAAACGAACGGCGTTGAAGATCTCGGGCTCGTGGAACGCGTCCAGGCCTTCGCACTTGGCGTAGCAGCCGCCCTCGACGTTAAAGATGCCCATGTCGGACCAGCCGTGCTCGTCGTCGCCAATCAGCAGACGCGTGGGGTTGGCCGAAAGCGTGGTCTTGCCGGTGCCCGACAGGCCAAAGAACACGGCGGTCTCATGCGTGACGGGGTCCATGCTGGCCGAGCAATGCATAGGCAGAACGTCGTCCTCGACGGGCAGCAAGTAATTCATAACGCTGAAGATGGACTTTTTGATCTCGCCGGAGTAGCCAGTGCCAGCGACCAGAATCACGCGCTCTTGGAAGTTGATGACCACGGCGGCGCTGGAGTTGAGACCCTTGACGGCAGGGTCACACTGGTAACCTGGCGCCGCGAGCACGCAAAAGTCCGGCTCACCGGTGCGCGCGATTTCGCGAGCGAGCGGACGGGCGAGCATTTGCTTAATAAAGAGCGCCTGGCTGGCGCGCTCGCAGGCGACGAGCAGGCGACGCGTGTGGTTGCGGTCGGCGCCGGCCATGCCGCGGGTGACGAACACATCACGCTCGTTGAGATAGTCGACGATACCGGCCTTGATGGTCTCGTAGCTCTCGACAGAAAGCGGGCGGTTGACGGCACCCCAGGCAATCTTGTCGTGAACATCGGGGGTGTCAACGATAAAACGATCGTTGGGCGAACGACCAGTGCGCTCCCCCGTCTCGATCACGAGCGCGCCATTAGAAGCCATACGGCCCTCTTTGCGACGAATAGCGTGCTCGACAAGCTCTGCCGCCGGCAGGTCCACCAGCAGACGGGGTTGATTCTCGGCGGGATCTTCAACGAGCGTAATACCAAAGTTGGACAGAACTTCTGCAGGGGTAACACCAGGCATGGGGCCTCCTTTAAAAACACGACACGTGGACGCGACGCGCACTTTACTCACGTAAAGCCCGTTGTACCCGATATGCAAAAACGTTTTTACGGCAAGGGCGGCAAGCCCGCCCAACGGTCAAAAATCGCAGGCAAGCGGCCTAGTCATTGGGCACGTTTTTAAACGCCTAGTCATTGGGAACACTCTTGAACAGGCAACATTCAAGGAGCGCCCCCCGATGCCGGCACTTAGGGACGTTCCCAAAGTGCCGGCACATAAGGAACGTCCCTTAGTGCCGACTACAGCGGCAGGCCTTGGCCGAGCATGGCTATGGCGCTCATCAGGACCAGCATGCCGGCAGCGTAGGGCAGCACCGCGCCCAGGAGTTCGGCATCCTTACCGCGCACGTGCACGGCGGCAAGACCAATGGCGAGGGTCTGCGGCGAGATCATCTTACCAGCGGCGACGCCCAGGGCGTTCAATGCGACCATCCAGTAGTCGCTCACACCCAGCGCAGTGGCGGCCTGGCTCTGAATGGGACCAAACAGCATGCCCGAGGACGTGCCCGAGCCGGTCACAAACGCACCGACTGCGCCGATCCACGGAGCCAGAATCGGGTACAGCCCACCGGCGACGGCGATGCAGAACGCGCTGATCGAAGAGATCATGCCCGCATAGCCCATCACCTTGGCACAGCCCAGCACCGAAAGCATCGTGATCACCGTCGGCATCATCTGCTTCACAGTCGCGGCCAGCACCTCGCCCATCATGCGTGGCGAAGCACCCTGAATGGCACCGCCGACAAACGCGGCCAGGAAAATCCAGACGCCTGGCGTGTTGATCCACGAAAACGTAAGCATACCGGGATTCTCACCGCAATACACCTGCACATGGCTCGCAAACGGCGCGAGCGCAGCATGTACAGCGGGCACCAGATTAGACGTGCCCAGCAGCAACACAAAGATCAGGATGAAGCACGACCAGGCCGAAAGCGCCGACTTAACGGTGAGCTTCTCCCCCGCCTCGATATTCATGTGAAAGCGTGCGTCCAGATGCCCCGACTTCTCGGCACGCATGGCAAGCGCAGCTGTCAGCGCGAGCGAAACGATGGATCCTACGACCACGGCCAGCTCGGGGCCCACAAACATGGCAACGACCAGAGCCGCGCCGACAAACGACACGCCGGAGAGCAACGCCACGCCGGCAACACCGTGCAGACGCTCGCCCACACTCGCGGCATTGCCCTGGTCATCGGCAACACGGCCCGCAACCAGCACAATAAATAGCGGCATCACCACAAAGAACGGTGCGAGCTGCACCAGCTGAACGGTCGCTAGGTGAAGGGAATCCAAACCCACCAGGTCGGCAACGGACACCGTGGGGATGCCGATGGAGCCGTAGGGCGTGGGCACGCCGTTGGCCAGCAGGCAGATGAGCACGGCAGGCACGGCCTCAAAGCCCAGGCCCGCGAGCATGCCGGCGGGAATGGCGACAGCGGTACCGAAGCCGGCCATGCCCTCCATAAAGCCACCGAAGCACCAAGCCACGAGCAGTGCCAGCAGACGGCGGTCGCTGCTGATGGAGGTGATCATGCTGCCGATCACGTCCATGGCGCCCGTACGAACGCACAGGTTATACGTGAATACCGCAGCGATGATCACCAGGACGATGGGCCACAGGGCCATCAAAAAGCCTTCGAGCGAGGCGGTCGCGATCTGCGCTGCCGGCAGGTGCCACCATGCGAAGGCGAGCAAGCACGAAAGGACAAACGATCCGATAGCGGCCTTCCAAGCTGGCCATTTAAAGCACAGCAGCATCACGACCAGCCAAATAATCGGCACAAGAGCCAGTAAGAATGCGGCGACGTCCATAGGTAGAAGCTCCTTGGTACCGCGTGGGCGGCATCGGGGGTGTCACAAAACTTCAACAGGATACCGCACGTTTACCGACAAATTTCAGCCGCCCGCCGAAATTATTGAACAATCCGTTCAAAAACACGAACGAACACCGTCGCGTCTATACTAAAGCGCAGCAATAGAAAGGACTCCGCTTTGAGCATCACGCCCCTCGATAGCATTCGCCGCGCCATCGCCCGCCGCAACGGCGTCTCCAACCCCGCTGCATCGAGAGACGGCGCCGCGAAGGCCCAGGGCGGCCGCATCGAGAACGGCCTCTTCCCTGCCTCGCACACTGCCGAGGAACTCGCACGCATCCAAGAGCTGAGTCAGCGCAACGCCGGCGGGCCCGATAGCAGCCAAGCCACACGTCGCCGGCGCGAACGCGATCGCAAGCCCGGCCCCGTCCGCCGCATGGTCAACGCTTGGTGGAACCGTCTGCTCGGTGCCGTCTACGGCGGCGGCTTCTCCATGCAGGAAGCGGAATACGAGGAGCACGCCACCAGTCGCGACTATCTTTGGAACACCCTCGGCACCGCCGTGTGGGGCTTGGCGTTTCCGTTGCTCACCATCGTGTCTACGCAGCTCGTGGGCGCCGAAGAAGCCGGCAAGTTCTCCATCGCCTTTGTCACCGGCACGCTCATCATGATCGCGTGCAACTACGGCGTGCGCAATTTCCAGGTCTCGGACATCGACGAAAAGACGTCCTTTGCCTCCTACCAGCTCAACCGCTGGCTTTGCGGAGCGCTCGCCCTAGGCTGCGGCCTCATGTACAGCAGCGCCCGCGGCTATGACACGCAGATGGCGACGATCGGCCTGGGTGTCTACCTGTATAAGGTCATCGACGGCGTCGCCGACGTGTACGAAGGCCGCCTGCAGCAGGCCGACAAGCTCTACCTGGCTGGCATGAGCCAAACGCTACGCTCCGTCGGCGTCATCGCGGTCTTCAGCGTGGCGCTGTTCCTCACGCGCAGCATGCCCATCGCGGCCATGGCCATGGGCATCGCCGCGATCGCCTCGCTCGTGCTGGTCACCGCCCCGCTCGCCCTGCTCGAGACCGAAAAATCACGCCGCATGAGCCTGCGCGAGGCTGGCCACCTGTTTATCCAGTGCGCCCCGCTCTTTGGCGCACTGTTCCTGTTCAACCTTATCGAGAGCATGCCCAAGCTTGTGATGGAAGGCACACTGGCCTACAAATACCAGCTGTACTTTAATGCCCTGTTTTTTCCGGCTCAGGCTATTCTGTTGAGCATTGGATTTATCTATAAACCGCAGCTCCTGCGTCTGTCGAGCATTTGGGCGAATCCGCGCAAGCGTCGCCGCTTTGACCTGATTATTGTTGCCGTTATGGCGCTGATCGTGGTCATCACCGGCGTGTGCGCCGCATTTATGGCAGGTCCCGGTATTCCCCTCATGAGCTTTATGTACGGTCTCAGCTTTGAACGCTACCGTACGCTGGCGCTGCTGATGGTCGTCGCCGGCGGCGTCACCGCGGCCATCGACTTTATCTACGCCATCATCACGGTGCTGCGCCACGCTGGAGACGTCACCAAGATCTACCTGATCTGCTTTGCCGTGAGCGTGGTGCTCCCGGTGATTCTGATCAATCTGCTCGGCCTGATGGGCGCCGTCGTGAGCTACCTAGCCATCATGGCCCTACTGCTGGTACTGTTGATTATCGAGTACGCCCACATCCGCCAACGCATAGAGAGGGACCGGAATCCGTACGGCGCCTAATTGCGGCGATGGGAGAAGCTAATTTGCGGTGGAATCACCCCGGCTGGGGTCACATTGCGAACAATATGCATCACGCAAAACTAAGTGAGTAGACTTTTACCGAATCCCGCACCACACCGACAAAGCACAAGTCCGTGACCTGCGGTTTTATTGAGGCAAATATGTTGGGTGCTCGGCATTTCCAAAAAAGTCTACTCACTTAGCCAGCGGGCAGCCAAATGATTATTTAAGGCTCTGTTAGACCAGGATTGACATACATGTGTCCCCACGGTGCCATATC
>USHA01000018.1 GCA_900554325.1 uncultured Collinsella sp. | reverse complement strand
GGCCGTCAAACAGGCGCGCCTCGACGCTGGCAAGCGCCTCGCCCTCGCGAACCGTCGACGAATCCGCGCGCTCGCCCAAAATGAGCTTGAGCGCCGAGAGCAGCGCGGTCTTGCCAGCACCGGTCTCGCCGGTCAGGACGGTCAAGCCGGTACTCGGAACCAACGTCGCCTCGCGAATGAGCGCGATGTTGGAAACCTGCAGCTCATCGATCATGGCGCACTCCATAGAACACGCGGCTCACCGAGTTATAGAAGCTCTCGGGGCCGTAATCCAGCAGCAGCACATCGCCGGGACCGCGACGAACAGCCACGCTCTCGACCGTGCCATCGCAGGTAATAAACTGTCCGTCGATAGCGATGGCAGGCACGCTCGGGCGATCATCGGACATAAAGATTTCGACGACATCACTCGGCGAGGTCAAGAAGGCGCGAGCCTGAATGGTATGCGGAGCAATCGGCACGCAAACCATGCCCGTGTAATCAGGGCTGACGATAGGGCCGCCGGCGGAGAGCGCATAGCCCGTAGAGCCGGTCGCCGTCGACACGACGACACCGTCACCGCGCAGGCGATCGATATGATGGCCGGACACCGTGATGTCAAACTCGACCATATCGGACAGGGGCCCACGCGTGAGCGCCATATCGTTGAGGGCGAACGAACGCACGACATCCTTCGTGCCGTCATCGCGCACCGAGACGATATCCGCGGCGATGGTGGCGCGGCGGCTCACGTGGAGCTCACCGGACAGGGCATCGCTCACAACCTGCAAAATATCGCGTTCCTCGGGACTGGCCGCCGTCAAAAAGCCCAGGTGGCCATAGGAAAGACCCAAAATGGGAATCTCGCGGTAGTTGAGAATACGGGCGGCGCGCAGCAGTGTGCCGTCGCCGCCGAGCGTGATGACCAAGTCGGCATCGTCAACATCGGGCGTGCTCTGGATCTTGGAGCGCTGGTCGGCAGCCCATGCAACCTCGTAGCCCTGGCGCGTCAGCCAGAGCTCGAGCATCAGGCCGCTCTCGACCGCCTCTTGCTTGTAGTAATTGGGAACCAGAAAGACCTTCATAGCGTTGCCGCTTTCTCGCTCAAAGCCGATACCTGGGATTGCAACTCATCTTCGGCGCGCTCGCCGGGGGCAAACCTCGTGCCGTACAGGAAAAACTCAACGTTGCCCTTAGCGCCATGGATTGGCGACACGCACACATCGAGCGGGAACAGGCCCTTGGCGGCAAAGAGCTCAATCGCCGCCACGAGTGTATCGCGGCGGACGGCAGGGTCGGTCACGATACCGCCCTCGCCCACCAGCGCAGCCGGCGCCTCAAACTGCGGCTTTACGAGCGTGCAAAACGAACCCGAAGGCTTCAGGCACGCCAGCACGGCGTCGATGATATTCGCGATACTCGTAAACGACACATCGCACACAGCCAGGTCAATAGCAGCGCCGTAGCCGAGCTCGGGCAACTGCGTCACATTCGTGCGCTCGTGGAGCGTCACGCGATCGTCTTGGCGCAGCGACCAATCAAACTGGGCACGGCCCACGTCGACCGAGACAACGGTCGCGGCGCCGCGCTTGAGCAGGCAATCAGTAAAGCCGCCCGTGGAGCATCCCACATCGAGGCAAGCAAGGTCCGTCGGATCGATCCCAAACGCATCGAGCGCGCCCTCGAGCTTAAGGCCGCCGCGCCCAACATACGGGATGCGCCCCTTAACGTGCAGTGGCAGGCCCGGCGTCACCTTGAGCCCCGGAGAGGTCAAACGCTCACCGCCACTCGAAACCAAGCCGGCCATAAGAGTGCGAAGGGCATCCGCGCGATCGGCGCAGATGCCCTGTGAAATCAGTTCGTCATCGAGACGCACGCGTTTCATGAATGCCATCAACCATTCGTATCCGGAGATGCAGCCTGTCTATCTTGGGACTCGTTTGCCGCATCCTCATCGTATTCCTGCTCGAGCTTGTCGGCCTCACGCGGCGTCAGCTCAAACTTGTCGACCATATCGACCGCTCGGGAGCCCAGCTCAATCGCCTCGTCAAACAAATCGAGCGAACGCTCCAAGGACGTATCCTTGGAGCGAACGGTGGCGATGATCTGGTCCAGGCGATCCGAGATCTCATCGAAGTTGCGGACGGAACCCTCTGGCATGGCTACTCCTCGACGGAGTCGGCCTCGACGGCCCCAGCAGCGTCCGCATCCTCGTCAAGTACACCGGCGGCAGCCTGAGCAGCAGCGACCTTGGCGGCTGCCTCGGCAGCCTGTGCCTCCTCGCGAGCGCGATCCTCGGCCAGCAGCTCCTGGTACAGGTCCTCGCCCGGCAGCTCCTCGCTGCGAGCGATCTTGCCCAGCACGCCGTTGACAAACGATGCGGACTGGTCGGTACCATAGGCCTTAGCGATCTCGACGGCCTCGTTGATGACGATGGCGTCCGAGACCTCCTCGTCGGTGAGGAAGCGCATCTCGTAGACGGCGATACGCAGCAGGTTGCGGTCGGCACCGGGCATGCGCATAAGATCCCAGTTCTTGGCGACGGCGCGCAGGGCACAATCGATGCGATCAATGTGCTCGTAGGCACCGCGGCAAAGCTCCAGCGCATAGGGGTCGAGGGGACCCTTCGAGATCAGGAAATCGCCCTCGAGGACGCGCTCGAGCGGGCTGTCCGTGGCTTCGGCCTGGAACAGCAGCTGCAGCGCCTGACTGCGGGCAAGCGTGCGCCCGCGATAAACCTTAAGGCTCAAAGGTTACTCCTTGGGGAAAACGAGGCCGTCGATGCAAACGTCAACGCGCTCGACCTCGACGCCCACCTGGGCATCGATGGCGGCGACCACGGCGGCGCGAACGGCCTCGGCGAGCTTCTTGAACGGATAGCCAAAGAACACCACGACACGCACGGTGAGTGCGAGCTTGTCGCCGACGACCTCGGCCTCGACCGCCGGCTCGGAAGCCGGGGCCTTGGACGAGAGCATCATGGAGACAAGGTTGGTGGCAAGGTCCTTGACGCCAACGGAGGCGATGCCCTCGACATCCGACACGGCGCGCGAGACGATGGCGGTCAGAACATCGGGCGAAATGCCGATGCCGTCAATCTTGATTTCCTGGGGCATGAGTCCTCCTAGAAGAGTTGGTTGCTAGACGCGGGAGACGAACTTGCCGTCGCGGGTGTCAACCTTGATGACCTCGCCCTCGTTGAGGTACATGGGGACCTGGATGACAGCGCCGGTGTCGATCGTGGCCGGCTTGGTGGAACCCTGGACGGTGTCGCCCTTAAAGCCCGGGTCGGTCTGGACGATGGTGGTCTCGATGAACATCGGCGGGGTCACGCCCATGAGCTCGTCGTCGGCAAAGAGCAGCTGGCAAATGTCGTTCTCGCGCAGCCACTTGGAGTTCTCGCCCACCATATCCTCGGGAACGGGAACCTGCTCATAGGTCTCATTGTCCATGAAGATGTAGTCGGCGCCATCGTTGTAGAGGTACTGGAACTCACGGGTGGTGAGCATGACGCTCTCGAACTTGGTGCCGGCGTTGCAGGTGTTCTCGACGACGCGGCCGCTCTTGATGTCGCGGGTCTTGTAGCGCACGAACGCGCCGCCCTTGCCCGGCTTGACATGCTGGAACTCGACGATGGTGTAGACCTTGTCCTTAATGCGGAGACCGAGGCCGTTCTTGAAGTCGGCGGTAGAAATGGTAGGCATAGCGACCTTTCTTGTTATGGACAGAACGCACAAGCGTCCAAATTACATACGACCAAAATTATACACTTGCAGAGCTCGCCTGCAGCGAGCGCATAAAAAGAGAACGCGGGGCGTCCGAATCATTTCGAACGCCCCGCACCAAACTATCTACAAAGTAGACTAGCAATCGATGACGTGCAGGTCGTGCGGGGTCTTGGTGAAGGGCTCGTAGCCGTTCTCGGTGACCACGCCGTAGTCCTCCAGGCGCACGCCGCCCACACCGGGCAGGTACACGCCGGGCTCCATGGTGACAACCGAGCCAACCTCGATGATATTCTTGCTGCGGTTGAAGTTGGGAAGCTCATGGATGTCGATACCGACGCCGTGGCCCAGGCCATGGTTGTAGTAATCGCCATAGCCGGCATCGCCGATGATCTTCTTGGAAAGCTTGAAAATGTCGTTGCCCTCGACGCCCGGATGGATAGCAGCGACACACTCCTCGTGGGTGCGGCGTACGAGCGCGTACAGGTCGAGCTGCTCCTGGGTAGGCTCGCCCATCACGACGGTGCGCGTCATGTCGGAACGATAATCGCAGTAGCCCGCGCCGTAATCCATGAGGACGAAGTCGCCCTTCTCGATCACGCGGTCACTCGGGACGGCATGCGGGTTGGCGGTGTTGGGACCACTTGCCACAATAGAGCCAAAGGCCAGACTGTCGGCGCCGTTGGCGAACATAAAGTTCTCGAGCTCGTTGCGAACCTGCTTCTCGGTCATACCGGGCTTAACAAAGCCGAGCATGTGCTGGAAGGCGGCGTCGGTAATCGACTGCGCATGGCGCATGAGCTCGATCTCCTCGGCGTCCTTGATGGCGCGCATCTTGCGAATGTCGTCATGCATCAGCGGCAACATGCAGGCGACGGAACGATCCTCCAGACCACGCTGGATACCCTGGTAGAAGTTGATCTGCATGTCGTCCTCGACAGCGCAGACACGGCACTTGTTGGCCGCGATCTTGCCGGCGACCCAACCGGGGATGGTGCCCTCGTCCATGTCGTAGACCCAGGGGCTGCCGGCGGGCGTGTTCTCCTCAAAGCTGTTGAGGTAGCGCGAGTCGGTATGAAACAGGCAATGGTCAGCCGTAATAAACGCCGCGTGCGGGAACTCGAAGGTGTAGTCGAAGACGCCCTTCACGCCCGTGAGCCAACGAAGATTGGCCTCGTCGCGTACCACGATAGCGTCGTAGCCGCGCTCGACCATCAGGGCACGGACACGTTCGATACGACCGGCAGGACCGGCAGCAAACTCAGACATGCAGATTCCTTTCTTATTGTCTCCATAAAGACGGGACGGGCCTCGATCGGAAGATGGATTCGCATGCGATCCGCAACCGATTGGAAACCCGCCCCTCAACATGATACGAAAGACGATGGATGTCAATAAATCTTAGAGAAGTTCTTTGCGAGAAGCCAAGTAGGCGTGAGCATGGCGCTCAAGAACCTCGTCCTCGACGCTCGTTAGGCGAATGGCGCCGAGCGCCGCGGGCAGCGGCAGCATGCTGCGGTTCGAGCGGACAAACTGCTGTCTGCGGAACTCCTCGATATATGCGGCAGGCTCCAAGTCGAAGGCAAGCTCCTCGATTCCAAAGTCCTCCAGGCAGTCATCGAGATCAAACACGTAGTCGATATCGAAGTCGCAGGCATCGTGTGCTAGGCGCGCCTCAAAGCGCATGCCCTCGGACAACAGCTGGTAGGCAGGGACCTGCGAAGCGGCATCGCCCAAGCAAGCGCGCAGGGTGCGCTCCCCCGTCTTGCCAAAATCGAGCGCATGGCGAGCGCTCGGGTTCGTGGCCGTCAGCACGTCCTTGCGGGCAGTCTGAGACCATTGAACGGCATTGACGAGTGCGACCTCCTCGCCCGCGAGAATCTCGGGGACGGTCTCAGTAAACTGATTCCAGCGGGACTTGCTGCTCGAAAGCATGGTGCCAACAAGTACCGCATAGCCGAACTTGAGGTCCTCGGGTTCCGCCTCGCGAACAAGGTCGAGGTCACACACGACCAAGCCCGGTTCGGGACGAAACGCGATAGCGGGAAGCGCATTGGCCGACGAGGCGACGAGCGGCTTCATGGTCGTCGCGACCGTGAGCATGGCGTCGAACGTCGTCGGCAGCAGCGCGCACTCGGTGCGACCGCACCACTGGTTGGCGCACCAGCTAACAACCGAGCAGGTTGCGGCATCGCCAACGGCGACAACCAGATCGTCGCAGGTAATGCCGTTGGCAGACAAGGCGCCAAAGATAGCATCGGCATCGGCCAGCGTGGCACCAGCAGGCGAAACCTCGAGGACGAGCAGCGACACGGCAAAACCGGCGTCGACCAGCGCATGCTCGACGACCTCATCAAAACGTTCTGACGAGGCGGAGTTCCAAACCACCATCGCGCGCTTAGGCTTGCCCACAGCCGAGGCAAACATGCGCGACAGCTCCTCGAACGCGCCCAATCCGACACGGACATCGACGCTGCGGTTTTGGAAATTGATCAGTTGACGGCGAATCATAGCAGCCCACGCTCCAAAAGCATCTCGGCACAAAGGTAGGAAACGTCCTCGAAGGACTTGTTGCGAATATCAAGGGTAATATCGGCGGCCTGGCGATACAGCGGACGGCGATGCTCAAACAGACGCGCGGCATGCTCGGGCGAGCGGAAATCGGGGCGCGTGTCGGACCGACGAATCTGGCGAATCGAATCCTCGAAGTCGCCCTCGAGGTACACGCACGTACCCATTTCGTGCATCAGCTCAATATTCACCGGCGTCTCGACGATACCGCCCCCGCACGAAACCAACAGGCTGCGCTCGCTTTGGAGCGAACGGAGCGCCGAGGTCTCGAGCTCACGAAAACGATCCTCGCCCTCGGTCTCAAAAATCTCGGTTACCGACTTGCCGCAGCGGCGCACGACCAGGCGGTCGGTATCGATAAAACGCCGCTTGAACATAGTGCCGACGTTGCGCGCGAGCGTTGATTTACCCGCGCCCAAAAAGCCGATAAAGAAGATATGGTCGCAGCCGTGTTTAGTGTGCTGGGACATAGCGAGACCTATTCCTCGCAGGGAAGGTCGCGCAGGGCCCGGCGCTCAAAGATACGGAAGATCTGCGTATACCACAGGTCCTGCGTCGCCTGCGGCTTTACCAGGATGGTATCGACGCCGGCGAAGTTACCGCTCCACACGTCCGTGTAGAGCTGATCACCGATCAGCACCGCCTCGTCGGCCGTGGCGCCGAGGCGCTTAAGACCCGCCTTGAGAGCAAACGGCGCCGGCTTCATGGCGTGGCTGATGGCCTCGAGTCCCAGCTCGCGTGCAGAGCTCATGACCTGGTCGCGATGCCAGTTGTTGGACACCATGCACAGCTTGAAGCCTTTGGCGCGGGCGGCGTCAAGCCAAGCGGAAACCGCGGCGGGAACCTGCTCGGTGTCGCGCGGCACCAGGGTGTTATCGCGATCGAGCAGAATGGCGCGTTTGCCGTCGGCCCACAGGGTATCGAGGTCGATGCGATCGACCGAGGAAACGTATCGTTTGGGGCTAAAAATCCTCATGCTAATTCCAAGACTGTTGATGCTCTTCGTAGGTTTGCGAGAAGTACTCCTCGTCCTGCGTAATGTAGAAATACAGGTCATCGGAGTCGGTCGGCTCAAGCGTGGCCTTGAGTGCCTCGAGCGACGGAGAGCAGATGGGCGTGGGTGGCAGACCCTCGTGCTTATAGGTGTTATACGGACTATCGCTCTGCAGGTCGTCGGCGGTAACCTCGCCACCGGTGACATACATCATGGTCGCATCGCTGTTGAGATAGCGCAAACCATCGAGCTTGCCGGCAAGGCGGTTGTAGAAGACCGAGGCCACGTGCGCACGCTGATCGGCGTTGAGGCCCTCGCGCTCAACGATAGAGGCCAAATTGACGATGTCGTAGTCGGACATCTCCACACCGTAGCGCTCCTTGATCTTGGCTTCGCAGCTCGCAAAGTCAAGCGACTTGTACTCGGTCTTAAACTGATCGAGCATGGCGCGAATCACGTCATCGGCCGTCGGCGAATCGCCCAGCGAATAGGTCTTGGGGAACAAGAAACCCTCGAGCGAATCGTTGGCGGCGCCCTTAAGGAAGCTATAGTCGTCAACGTAGTTGGAGGCCTTGGCCTGGTTGAGGAAGTCTTCCTTAGAGATGCTGTCGTAGGCCTGGGCCACACGGTCGGCGACTTGATCGACCGTTAGGCCCTCAGGGATAGTCAGCGCATTGGAGCCCGCGTTGGGGCCTTCCATGAGCTGCTGAACAACCTTGGTCGCATCCATGAGTGTGGTGAACGAATAATCACCAGGCTTGAGCGACATATCGGCGTTGAGCTTTTTCACCGCCGCATAATAATCCTTGGGATTTTCGACGATATGATTCTCGGAGAGAATCGAAGCGATGCTGTCACCCGAGGCACCATCGGGAATCGTGATAGTAACCTGCTGGCCTGCAACGACTTTCGCGCCCTCACCGGCAAAGAAGCCCTTGACGGCCGGCACGACAAAGAAAACGATCGCGACAAGCGCAAGCACCGCCACCACAACGCCGATGATCATGGGAACCGGAGAGCTCTTCTTTTGAGCACCGCGACGAGTATGCGTGTTGTAGCTCGAGCGGGTCGCCGGAGCAACGCCATGCGAACCGCGGGCGTGATGAGAATGCGATTGGGGGGCCTGCGTTCGCTGGGTAGGTGCCTGCTGCTTAAAGCGGGTACCGCCTGCAGGCTGGGCCGTACGAGCAGTGGGCTGCTGAGCCGCGTGAGAAGCCGGATGCTGAACCGAACGAGCAGAAGGCTGCTGACCCGTCCGTTGAACAGGTTGGGCCGAACGAGAGAAGGACTGCACCGGGCGCGCGGCAGGCTGAGCTGCGCGCTGCGTCGGCTGTGCCGGACGCTGGCCAGGCTGGGCAGGGCGCGACGCCGGCTGACGTGTACGATTCGGCTGGCGCGGATCGGAAGCACTAGGCATGCGAAACCTCCTCGTTTTTACGATCGAGCCACGTCTGCAAAAAAAGGCTGGCGGCAATCATGTCGATCTTGCCCCTCATCTGCTTTTCGTTGAGGCCCTGCTCGCGCAGGATACGCTTGGCCTCTTGCGAGGACAGACGCTCGTCCTCAAACTCCAGCGGAAGATCGAGCTCGTCGGCAATCTTTTGCGCCACGGCGGCAACGCGCTCGGCTTGGGGGCCGGGCTCACCGGCCATGGTCAGGGGACGTCCGCTTACCAGGATGTCGGGCTCATAGTCTTCGACCAGGTAGCGGAACGTCTTGGCCATACCGGTGACCTCGGCGGCCGGGAGCACCTTGACGGGCATCGCCATCTTGCCATCACGGCTCGAGACGGCGATGCCAATCCTGGTCTCCCCTATGTCCAGCGCAAGCGCGACCACAGTGACTTCTTAGATTCTTAGGCGCCGAGCGCGGTCTTGGCGGCCGCGAGGGCATCGGCGATGCCGGCAGCATTCTTGCCACCGGCCTGGGCCATGTTGGGACGGCCACCACCGCGACCGTCGACCAGACCCGCGATCTGCTTGATCACATTACCGGCGTGGAACCCGGCCTTCACGGCGTCATCGGAGCCGGCAGCGAGCAGGGCCGGAGTGCCCTTCTCAGTCACGCTGGCGACGACACAAGCGACAGGGCCGGCGACCTTCTGGTGCACGGTATCCCATACGTTGCGCAGGTCGGCAGCCTCAAGGCCCTGGAGCTCAGCAACGACGAGCTTGTAGCCACCGAGCTCGACAGCACCCTCGATGGCGCTGGAGATGGCGTCGGAGGAGCCACCGGTCAGAGCCTTTTTGAGCTTGTTGGACGTCTCGCGCAGCTCGACCTGCAGGTTCTCCACACGGGCGGGAACCTCGTCGACGCGGCACTTGAGCGCAGCAGCGGCGGCGTCAACGAGTGCCAGGCGGTCGGCCATATAGTCGAGAGCACCCTTAGAGGTCACGGCCTCGATACGGCGGACGTTCGAGCCCGTGGAGGACTCGGAAATAATCTTGAACAGGCCGATCTCGGCGGTGTTGGCAGCGTGCGTGCCACCGCAGAGCTCGCGAGAGAACGGCTGGTCCTCGGCGCCCACGGAGACGACGCGGACGACATCGCCGTACTTCTCTCCAAACAGAGCAACAGCGCCGGCAGCCTTAGCCTCGTCGATGCCCATAACACGGGTCACGACCGGCTTGGAGGCGAAGACCTGCTGGTTGACCAAGTCCTCGACAGCCTTGAGCTGCTCGGAGGAAAGGGCCTCGAAGTGCGTAAAGTCAAAGCGCAGGTGCTCGGGCGTCACCAGCGAGCCGGCCTGGGAGACGTGCTCGCCCAGGACCTGCTTAAGGGCAGCGTCGAGCAGGTGCGTGGCGGTGTGGTTGCGGCGCAGGAAGCCACGGCGCTCGGCGTCGAGAGCGGCGGTCACAGCGGCACCGACAGTCAGCGTGCCATCGGCAACGTGCGCGACGTGGGCATACAGGCCGTTGTGGTTCTTGGTGTCGGCAACGGTCAGAACAACGCCCTCGGCGGAAAGCTTGCCGGCATCGCCCTGCTGACCACCCATCTCGGCATAGAACGGGGTGCGGTCGAGCACGACCTCGACATCCTCGCCCGCGGCTGCGGACTCGACGGACTCGCCGTTGCGCACGATGGCGACAACCTTGGCGCCCTCGATCACATCGTTGTCATAGCCGTCGAACTCGGTCGCTGCGACCTTGTCGGAAAGCTCGACCCACACGTCGTTGAAGCTACCCCAGGCGTCGCCCTTGGCGTTAGCGCGGGCGCGGGCCTTCTGGTCCTCCATGCAGGCAGTGAAGCCGTCCATGTCGACGTCGTGGCCAGCGGTGCCGGCGATCTCGACGGTCAGATCGATGGGGAAACCAAAGGTGTCGTGCAGCTTAAAGGCAACGTCGCCCGGAAGGACGGCGCCGTCGGCGAGCGCGGCCAGGGCCTCGTCCAGGTAAACACGGCCGTTGTCGAGCGTCGTGGAGAAGCGCTCCTCCTCGGAGGCGACAATACCCTTAACGAGCGCGACGTTCTTGAGCAGCTCGGGATAGGCCTCGCCCATCTGAGCGTTAACCTCGTCGATGAACTTGGTCAGGAAGGCGCCCTCGATGCCCAGCAGGCGGCCGTGGAACACGGCGCGGCGGAGCAGACGGCGAAGGACGTACTCGCGGCCCTCGTTACCGGGCAGGATGCCGTCCGAGATCATAAAGTCGACGGCACGGGAGTGGTCGGCGATGATGCGCAGGGAGCGGCTGGCGCCGGAGTAATCGTCGGCGTCATAGGTCTTGCCGCTGATCTCCTCACCGAGCTTGATGAGGTGCTGCATCAGATCGCCGTCGTAGTTGGCGGTCTTGTGCTGCATGATGGCGGCCATGCGCTCCAGACCCATGCCCGTATCGAGGTTACGGTGTGGCAGCTCCGGCATGGAGCCGTCCTCCTGGCGGTCGTACTGGGTAAACACGAGGTTCCAGAACTCAAGGAAGCGGTCGCAGTCGCAGCCGGGCTTGCAGTCGGGGCTGCCGCAACCGACCTCCTCGCCCATGTCAAAATAGATCTCGGAGCACGGACCGCAGGGGCCGGTGGGGCCAGCGGCCCAGAAGTTGTCGTCCTCGCCCAAGCGGGAGATGTGGTCCTCGGCAACGCCCAGGGAGCGCCACACGTCATGGGTCTCATCGTCCTCGGTAAAGACGGTAAAGTACAGGCGGTCGAGCGGCAGCTTGAACTCCTTGGTGATGAGCTCAAAGGCCCAGGCGCAAGCCTGCTCCTTGGAGACGCCGCCAAAAGAGAAATCGCCGAGCATCTCGAAGAACGACAGGTGACGGCCGTCCTCGCCGATGCAGTCGATGTCGTTGGTGCGGACGCACTTCTGGCAGGAGATCGCGCCAATCTCCTTCATGGTCTTCTTGCCCTGGTAGTACTCCTTAAACTGGTTCATGCCGGCGTTGGCAAGCAGCAGAGAAGGATCGTCGGGGACGAGGGACGAAGAAGGATAGAGCTTAAGACCGCGCTCCTCAAAGAAGTTGAGGAACTTAGAGCGAATCTCGGCCGTAGTCATTGACGGGTAGTCAGCACTCATAGAGGGAATCTCCTCGGTTTCACATCGAAACAGTTCAAACGTAACGATATTACCATCCCACCGCGCCTGTGCAAAAAAGAGGGCCGCCAAACAGCGACCCTCCAGCGAAAGTGCACGTTATTTAGTACTGCGCGATCCTTTGAAAAAGGACTGCTGTATAATTGCATATAAGATTAACCCGGAAGGAGCGATCGATGAAAAGCAAACGATTTGTCCTGAATGCACTTCTGGTTGTAGCACTTTTAGCGCTCTTAGCCTTCTCATGCTGGTACGCAAACCAACCATCATTTGGATACGTATTGTATACAGTAATGTCCGGCGATAAGGCTTATTACACTCTACGCGCAATTGACGTTCTCTTTTTCTATGTAGCCGGCCCCTTATCAATCGCTTTGGTCGCGTTTCTTGTCATTTACAACTTCAAGAAACGTTAATAGAACCTATTTAGAATCCGAATCGTCCATGGAGCCGTCGATGCCGGTTTTGGTATCGTCGTCCGAGTTGGAATCATCGTCCTTGGCAAAGGGGTTCTTGAAGAAGCCCGTGGCATCGGGCTGCAGACCCGAGAGCTTAATCCAGGGATTATCGAGCTCGGGCTTGGGCATGGCCTTGGCCTCGGGTGCAGTCTCGTTGCCGATGAGCTCGGACTCGTAGATGAAGGTGTCGTCGCCGAGCGCGTCGTAGGCGGCGACCGGGTTGCCATCGGCATCGCGGTACGGTGTGCCCTTAAACACGGCGCCGTCATAGGCCACAAGCTGGCGGCCGGTCTCATTCTCGAAGTAGTACACGAAGATACCCTTGAGGGCCGCGCACAGCGGGATGGCAATAATCATGCCGATGGGGCCCATGAGTGCCGAGCCAATAACGAGCGCCGTGAGGCTCATGATGGGATGCACCTGCACCGAGCTCTGCATGACCTTAGGAGAAATCACGTTGTCGGTGACGTTTTGCGCGACCATCGTCACGATGAGCGTCCATAACGCCAACATGGGGCTGAACATGAAACCGAGCACCGTGGCGATTGCTGCGCTCACCCAAGGACCGACGACCGGAACCAAATGCATGATGCCGGTAAAGATAGCCATGAGCGCCGCATACGGATGGCCGATGATCATAAAACCGATAAAGGCGAGGAAACCACCGCAGATGGACGTCACGACCATACCGCGCATGTAGCCGCCGACAGAGCGAGAAAGGATGGCGACCATAAAGCGGTACGAGGTCTCCTTCTCCTGACCGATGATGGTGCAAATCTCGTGGTGCATGCGAGGGTAGTCGCAGGCCATCCAGTACGCAAGCACCAGACCAAGGAAGATAACGAACAACTGCGAAGCCGTATTGGTGATGAGCGGGAACACACCGCGGCCAAGCTCGGCAGCGATCTGAGACACATACTTCGATGCCACGGCAACCAGCGACGAAAGATTATCGTCCAAATACTCCTTAAGCGGCGTGTTGTTGAGCGTCTTGACATGCGAGATCATCTCATTGAGATCGCCACCCGCAACACGAAGCTGCTCGGGCAGGCGGCTCAGGACTTCCATAATCTGACCAAAGAGAATCGGCGACAAGATGCAAACGACACCGACGAGCACGGCAACAACAACAATAAGCGCGATAAGCGAACCGATGCCGCGATTCACGCCATGGTGCTCGAGCCAGTTGGTGATCGGGGACATCACAAAGGCAATGATGGAACCAACAGCGAGAAACTCGATAACCGGCGCCAGGATGCCCATAAGGTTAAAGATGACAGCAGCAATAACAATGCAGCCGACAACAGCCCAAATGCGCAGCGTCAGAACGCGGGTGTCGCGCAGCACGCGATCGGTTTGTTGGGGGTGCTCACTCATGAACGAATCATCACTCCGTCGGGGTCGATCTTGTCCTGAATCTTCTTAAGCGTGCGGCGCAGCAGACGCGAGACCTGCACCTGCGAGATGCCCAGCTTCTTGGCAATCTCGATCTGGGTCATGCCCTTCACAAAGCGCAGCTCGATCACCTCGCGCTCGCGCGGCGAGAAATCGCGGATGGCTTCCTCGATCACCAGGCGGTCATCGGTAAAGTCGAGCTCGTTGTCATCGTCGGCGTAACGGTCGAGAATCGAGGGCGCATCGTCGGAATCGGACGCACCAGGAGCCTCGATGGGCACCGAGGTATAGGCCGAAGACGATTCCATAGCCTCGAGGACCTCATCGACAGTCACATCTAGATACTCAGCGATCTCCTCAACCTTGGGCGAACGCTGCAGCTCGTTGGTAAGTTTGTCAGTAGCCTGGTTGACCTTGGCCGAGAGCTCCTGCAGACGACGCGGTACGCGCACACTCCAGCCCTTGTCGCGAAAATGGCGTTTGATCTCGCCCAGGATAGTGGGTGTCGCAAACGTCGTGAACTCGAGTCCGCGCTCGGGATCAAAACGGTCGATAGCCTTGAGCAAGCCCAGATAGCCGACCTGCATGAGATCGTCGAGCGGCTCGCCGCGATTCTTAAATTTGTTGGCAAGAAACCTTACCAGGTTCATATGGGACATGACGAGCTGCTCACGGGCGTCCGGATCACCGGTCTCCTTGTAACGACGAAACAGCTCGCGGGTTTTCTCCTTGTCCCAAGCGGTCTTGCCGCTCCGGGAACGTTCGGTCATATTAGATATCCGCCTTGAGGTCGAGGGAAAGCGTCAGGGGCGCCGTAGTCTTTTCGTAGGAGTCGCACACGCTCGCGAGGATGAGCTCGGCATACACCGCAGCCTGGTCGTCTTCATCGACCGTAGCCTGGTCGCCAAAGGTAATAGTCATGCCAACGTGGGTCTCATCGACATCGAATTTGATGGTGATGTCATCGCAGTCGACCGCGGTACAACCAAAGATGAAAGCCTCCTCAGCAGCCATGCGGATGTCCTCGATGCGATCGACAGACATAGAGCACAGGGCACCAACGTTGGCTGCCGTCATGCGCACAAGGCGAGCGAGACGCGGGTCACCGGCAACGGTCAGCGTGATAGGGCAGGTTGCTTCGCTACTCATTGCAGGACTCCTCAAAGGTCTCGGCGGGCGTATAGGTGTAATACTGAGCCGGCTTGGATACAGACTTCTGACCATCAGCGTCGCCCGCGGCGGCCTCGTCCTCGCCAATTAGGACGCGCTCGGTAGGCTGCTCGGCCTCCGCAGCGGCAGCGGCGAGCTTGCGATCGGCGTCGGTTGCAGGAGCCTTCACCTTATTGAAGAGCTTCTGCACAGCACCGGCGGCAGAGTCGGTCACGCTCGACACAGCATTGCTGGCCTCGGCCATGCTGCCCGTAACCTCGGAAATGTCGCGAACCACGGCTTCGACCTCTACGAGATTGGAGGTAAGGGCATCAACTGCCGTCTTGCTCGACTTAAGCAGCGGCTCCATCTGGGCAAGCGCCGGCGTAAGCTCATCGACAGCGCCATCGAGCTTTGCCACCACAGGCTGAGCCTCGGCGATGGTGTTGTTGAGGTCGTTCACGGTCTTATCGAGCGAGTCGACAACATTGCGGGTCTTGCGCAGGGTAAGCGCGAGCTCAGCGATGGCCCACACGCCGGCAACGGCGAGCAGCAGCAGGGCGATTTGAATGGGACTCATACAAGCCTCCCAAAGGAATCGATATACAGACGTTTTCCATGGTACCCCAAAGGGGACCGAACATGCCATTAGCAGCAACGTGGGACAAAATTATCAGCAGCTACTTCGGTGCATTCCCGCTGCGGTCGCGTTCACTTTGCTCTACGCGCCATTCTTCCCAACCGCGGCCGGCAGGCTGCCAAAATGCACCGCGTTCCAAGCCTTCGGGCAAATAGCGCTGATCGACCCAGCCTTCGGGATAATCATGTGGATACTTATACACACCGTATTCATCGCTGCCCGGGCGATGGCGATCGCGCAGATAACTCGGCACCTCGCGAAGCCCACTAGAATGGATATCGGCCAGCGCCGCATCGATCGAAGCCTCACACGCGTTGGATTTAGGGGCCAAACACACATAGAGTGCAGCCTGAGCCAAGTTAATGCGGCACTCGGGATAGCCAATGACCTCGGCAGACTTAAACGCGGCATGCGCCACCAAAAGCGCCTGCGGGTCGGCGTTGCCAACATCCTCAGAAGCGTGAATCATAATACGGCGAGCGATAAACTTAGGATCCTCCCCAGCATCGATCATGCGCGCGAGCCAATAGATCGTGGCATCGGGGTCGCTGCCGCGCATGGACTTGATGAACGCACTGATGATGTCGTAGTGCATGTCGCCGTTTTTGTCATACGTAAAGCCGCGACGCGGGTTGGCAATCTTCACGTCATCCACGGTGATGGGATAGCGCTCCCCCGCCGCGGGCGCTGGCGTTCCTTCCGTATCGGGACGCGTGACGGCAATCTCGCTCGCAAGCTCGAGCGTCGTGAGCGCCGAGCGAGCGTCACCCGCTGCCAGCGTGCAGATGGTCTTGACCGTATCCTCATCGGCCGAGAACTTACCGTTCAAGCCCTGCGGCGCCTCAAGCGCACGTTCAATAAGCGTGGCGATATCCTCATCCTTCAGATGCTCAAGCTCCACGACGCGACCACGTGAGAGCAGTGCCGAGTTGACCTCGAAGTACGGGTTCTCCGTCGTAGCGCCAATCATAATGACGGTACGGTTCTCAACTGCATGCAGCAGGGCATCCTGCTGCGACTTAGAGAAGCGGTGAATCTCATCGATGAATAGAATGGTGCGGCGGTCGTACGTATTCAGGCGCGTCTTGGCCTCATCAATCACGCGACGCAGGTCCTTCACGGTACCCGTGACGGCGCTGACCTCGACAAACTCGCTCTTGGTATGGTTGGCGATAATGTGGGCCAGCGTCGTCTTGCCCGTACCGGCAGGCCCGTACAGAATCACGCTCGAAAGCACGTCGTGCTCGATCGCGGCACGCAGCCATGAACCCTTACCGACGGCCTTTTGCTGGCCCACGTACTCGTCGAGCGAATTGGGGCGCATGCGCACCGCAAGCGGCGCATTCTGAAAGGAACGCTCGCGCGTCGAAGCAGAAAAAAGGTCGTCCATAGCCATCCCGTGCATCAATCAAAAACGTTTTCCACTAACCAGTATACCGAAAGGATACGAACTACCGTTCGTTAATATAGGTACGATGCGGAAACTTTAGACCCGGGAACAGCTTGCTCGTCAGTTCGCAGAAATAACCGTCCGTCATGCTCGCAATGTAATCCACGACCGCCTGGTCCTTATCGTTCTGCCAGGCATAGGCGCGATCGTAGTAGGAAAGCTGCTGCTCGATGCGAGAAATGTGGTGTTTAAAGATATACGAGGACTCGTCACCTTCGTTTATATCCTGCAGGCAACGGTCGTAAAGCTTTTCGAAGGCTTCGCGCAGCTCCGCCTCGGAGTCGCCTTCGATACCGCCCTTGCTATAGATCTTCTCGTAGTTCTCGCGCTTGGCACGGCGGATCTCCTCAAACAGGTCCTCGCTCATCTCGATGCGCGGCTTACCATAGCTGTGCTCAACGATATCGATGGAGGCATGCGTAAGGATCCAGCTGTTGTAAGCCCCGCCCAGGCCATCGTCAAACGCGTCGGGCGCCAGCAGGCCCGCCGCAATGGCGTCTTGGCGATCGCGTCCAACATAGGCAAGGATATCCGAGATGCGAACCACGCAGCCTTCGAGCGTCATGGGACGCAGGTGCTCAATGGCGCCATAGCCCGCGGCAATGCAGTCCTCGACAGTTCGGTCGAACTGGTCAAAGGAGCCCATGTCCGAGAGCTCAAACTCGCGCTGCTCGTACTCGCCGTTATGGCACAACACGCCGTCGAGCGTCTGGAGCGACACATTGCGGCCATATAGGGCATCGAGCACACGGACCGACTGCACGTTATGGAAAAAGAAGCGGCCGGTACGCTCATGAAAGATATCGTTGAGGAAGCGCTCGCCGGCATGGCCGAAAGGCGTGTGTCCCAAGTCGTGGCCCAGGCCAATCGCCTCGATCAGATCGCAATTGAGCCCCAGGGCGCGACCGATATCGCGCGCAATGCGCGAGACAAGCTGCACGTGCAAACCGCGGCGTGACAGATCGTCATTGCTACGGAAGCTAAAGACCTGCGTTTTACCTGCATAACGGGTGTACGCCGGAAGATGAAGTATCTTTTCGGTATCGCGCATAAACGCCGGACGCATAAGCGTGCCTTTGTCGGCGGCGCGATCAATACGACGAATAGCCTGATCGTCGTTGCAACGATACGGGTTGACATAGCCCGAAGCACGATCGGCGGCAATGCGCTCGACAAGTTCGGGCGACAACGCCGAGGGGATACGGTCCATGCGCGCCTTAATGACGGCCGTTTCTTGATTAGTTGCCATGGCATGCTCCTTAAGAAGGATGCGCAATCGGTTACAAAGTGCAGCCCACGACCTCGATTATGGCAAAAATCGGCACTAAAAACGGGAGCAATGGCAGGGAGCGCGATTTTGTGAAGAGGCAGGAGAGGGCCAGGGCCAGGAGTGCGACGGCAAATGCCACGATGCCACCCATAGGGTCGAGCGTGCAAAGCGCGAAGAGCGCCTTGGCATCCCCCATGCCGATGCCCGGGATTTGGCGAAGTCGACGCCAGAGGGACTCAGTCAGCACGAGAGCAAGATACACGATGACGGCAAGACCTGCGTGGTCAAGCGTTGTGTTAACACCCTTGTCGAGCCAAACGCCCGCAAAAGCCGCCACGGCACATGCGCCGGCAAGCTCATTGGGAAACCGTCGCTCTCGGGCATCAATGACCGCGCCGGCAAAGATGCAAATCCAAAACGGGATATAGAACATCGAAACTCCCTCAACTGAGCGATCAAATACAAAAACCACCACAAAGGTGCCTGTCCCCTTTGTGGTGGTTTTGGTGGTGGTTATTTGGCGCCTTGCATGACCTCGTCGAGGGTGACGTTTACGGCATGCTGGGTAGGAACCCAGTCGACCTTCAGGAACAGTGCGGCAACCGTGATGGGGATATAGCTGAACATAAAGATCGGGAAGGTAAACAGGTTGGTCACCAGGCGCCACTTTTGTGCGCAGTGAATATGCTTGTACTCAAAGATGGTCGTGAGCAGCGCCAGGATAAAGAAGGTCTGGTACATCATCGCAAAGGTCATAATGAGCGAAGCGGCACACGCCTGCATCTCAACTTCGGTAGCCAAGAAGCCGTGCGAAAGGCCGCCCACGATGAGGAACGTGGCATTGGCGAGCATCGAGATCAAAGACAGCAGCATGCCCGGGGCGATCGTCATGAACATGTCGTAGGCGGCAAAGCGGCGATAGCGGAACATCGACTTGACAAGATGCTTGCCGTAGGTAAAGAACACCTGGTAAAAGCCCTTGGTCCAGCGCATACGCTGCTTCCAGGATGCCTTGAACGTCACGGGTTGCTCGTCAAAAAACTCCGCCGGCGCATAGCCAATGCGAATGCCGTGAATGGCGCAGAACGTAGTGAACTGGATATCCTCGGTCAGCGTGTGGAACTGCCAGCCGTGCATGCCCTCGATAACGCTGGCGGAGATAAGGTAGCCCGATCCCGAGACAGCGCAGGAAGTCCTGCAGATATTGCGCGCGTTGTTGAGAAAGCGCGCCTCGCGCAGATACCAGGTAGCATTAGCTGCCGAGATCCACGAGCTGCCGAAGTTCTTGGAGTTGCGATAGCTCGTGACCACATGGAATCCCTGGTCAAAGGCGTCGTTCATCTTAGACACGTAATCGCGGGAGATGACGTTGTCGGCATCGAAGATGAAGTAGCCCTCAAACGTGTCGGGATACTCGTTAAGGATGCGGTCGAAACCAAAGTCCATGACCCAGCTCTTACCCTTACGGGCAAGGTCGTTGCGCTCATAGACAATGGCGCCCGCCTCGCGCGCAAGCTGTGCCGTGTTGTCGGTGCAGGCGTCGGCGACCACGAAGACCTCGATAAGCTCGGACGGATAGTCCTGATCCTTGATGGAGCGAACGAGGTTGGCGATCACAGCCTCCTCATTATGCGCCGCGATAAAGAAGGCATAACGATGGAGTTTTTTGGCCTTGGGAGGCGCGACCTCGCCACGAAGAGCGCCAATGACAAAGAAGACCACCTGGTACAGAAAGCAGACCGTGAGCAGCGTGACGACAATCTGGTTGAAGACCACGATGGGTGTGTTGGTTTGTAAAAAGGCGAGCATGCAGGCTCCCGAGAACGCGTTACGTAAACAACCGAATATCTTACCGCAGGCTTACCGAGTTCAAGAAACCACCTAATACTGGCTAGGCTTCGAGAAGACCGAGCTGCGGAACGATTTCATCTCCAGCGGCAGTACAACCGAGTGAGCGAGGAGCCAGGTCGTCGAGAACCGCGGCAAGATCCCACGGCAGCTCATCGCGGCACTCAATACGCTCCCCCGTCACGGGATGGTCGAATGCGACGCGCCAGGAATGAAGGAATTGCCTGGTCAGACCCTGATCGGCGCGTGCATCGCACTTGCCGTAGAGCGGATCGCCCACGCAGGCATGGTTGATATGGCGCATATGCACGCGAATCTGATGTGTGCGGCCCGTAAACAGGTGGCACTCGACGAGCGTATAGCCGTCGTCAAAACGCATGGAATCGAAGCGCTCGAGGACCTTAAAGGTCGTAATGGCCTGGCGCGCGAAAGGATCGTCAGAAACCGCCATCTTGACACGGTCGCGCGTCGATCGGGCAATACCGGTGTTAATGGTTCCCTCGTCCATGGCGATGTGCCCGTGGACAAGCGTGATATAGCGGCGGTCGAGTGTGCGCGTACGGATAAGATTTTGGAGCGCGCGCTGGGTGTCGTCGTCTTTTGCCGCGAGCATAAGGCCCGAGGTATCGCGATCCAAACGATGCACGATACCGGGGCGATCCTCGCCCTGCACGGTGCCCAGATGGTCGATACCGCAGTGATAGACCAGGGCATTCGCGAGCGTACCGCTCTCATGACCATGCGCAGGATGGCACACCAGGCCGCGCTGCTTGGAGAGCACAATGAGATAGTCGTCCTCATAGCGAATGTCGAGCGGGATGGCCTCGGGAATCACATCGGTGGGATCGTGCGGCTCAGGCAAATCGACCGAAATACGGTCGCCGGCTCGCACGGCGTACTTTTTAGACAGACAGGTCTCGCCATTGACACATACGGCACCGCCCTCAATCAGATGCGCGCAGGCAGAGCGCGTAGGGCAGCCGTCATTGGAGCCCAGATAGGCGTCAAGACGCTGACCAGCGCAATCGTCGGCAACGAGAATATGGATGTCGGCCATTAACGCTCATTCCTTTCGCGAATCTTGCGGGCACGCTCCCCACGCTGCTTGGCTTTGCGCTTGGCGCGTGCCTCATCACGGGCATTGAGCTCGGCAGTCGCATCGACTTCGCGGGCCGCAGGGCTCAAGAACATGTAGCCGATGAGGGCAAGCACGACGCCTACGGTGATGCCGATATCGGCCACGTTAAAGACGGGAAAGTCGATGAAGGTGGTGGCAATAAAATCGGTCACAAAGCCAAAAGTCAGACGGTCGATTGCGTTGCCAATGGCGCCGCCCGCAACCATCGCCATGCCCACGACCTCAAGATGGGCGAGCTGGGATGCACGGAGCAAGTACACGGCAATGGCGACAATGACCGCAAGCGCCAACACAGCGAAAGCGACGCCATGACCCTCGCCCATGCTAAAGGCGGCTCCGATATTGCGGACAAACAGGAAGTCGATCACGCCGGGGATGACGGTCACATGCAGCGCATCGCCCACGGCACGAACCGCAAGCTTGGTCAACTGGTCAACAAGCAGCACAACCAGCGCCACCCCACCAGCAACACCCAACCGCCAACGCAAAGGCGGCGTCATATCCCCAGCACGACCCAAAGAAATCCCCTACCCTCAGAACAATCGAATTCCGTTTAACGCAATTAACCATCTTATATTGTCACACGCAGGGCGCACGACATATCCACCAACGCTAGCGAAATAATCAGCATAAAACGAAAGCGACATTCCGAAAAACAGAATGCCGCTTGAATATGACACAGGTAGTCGTTGGGGACGTTCTTGTTTGACTAGTCGTTTAAGAACGTCCCCAACGACTAGGTCCATAGAAACGCCGCATTACCGTCGCCAACAGCGAAAACGTCCCTAAGCGAGCAAGGTGACGTGAAAGAGGAGGGAAGCGTACTTTGGTACGCGACCGACGATTGAACGTCAGATTGCCGCTTAGGGGCGTTTGCAGCGTCGGTAGGTTACGGCGTTCTATGAACGCCGTAACCTACAGCGCATCAGCGCAGCGCTTACAGATATGCGCGTGGCCGTTGTACTCGCCGACGGTGGTGCGGTAGTTCCAGCAACGGTCGCAGCACTCGCCCTCGGCTGCCTCGATGGCAACGGAGAGTTCCTCACCCTGAGTCAGCTCAACATCGGAGACGATGTAGAACTCGGCCAGATCGACGGCCTTATCACCGGTCAGCAGCGCGTACATCTCGGCGGGAACGACCGCCTTGACGCGGACCTGCTGGCTCTTGGTGAAGGTGCCGGCAGAACGGGCATCCTCAAGGGCCTTGGTCACGGCGCTACGGAGCTCGAGAGAAGCCTCGAGCACGCCCTCAAACTCGTTGGCCTCATCAACCGTGATGGGCGACTTGTACCAATCGAGCAGCGCGGCGTACTTCTGGTGGTCGACGCAGCCGGCAGGCGCATAGGCCATGGCCTCGTCGACGGTGTAGGACAGAATCGGCTGCAGATCGCGCATGAGCATCGAGAAGAGCTCGGCCAGCACGGTCTGGGCACTGCGGCGCTCAAGCGAGCCGGGCTTGTCGCAGTACAGACGATCCTTCAGGGCGTCGAGATACACGTTGGAAAGCTCGGTAACCACAAAGTCGTAGAGTGCGCGGTAGGCGCGCGGGAACTCGTAGCTGGCGTAGGCGTCGTCGACCTCGGCCTGGACCTGGGTCAGACGGGCAACCATGAGCTTGTCGAGCGGCAACAGGTCGGCAAAGGCGACGCCGTCGGTCTCGGGCTCAAACTGGCCCTCGAGCTCGGAGAGCAGGAAGCGCAGCGTGTTGCGGAAACGACGGTAGGCATCGGACGTACGAGCGAGGATCTCGTGGTCGATGGAAACGTCGGAGCTGGTATCGACAGATGCAACCCACAGACGGATGATGTCGGCACCCATCTCGTCACAGACCTTGTTGGGGTCGATGACGTTACCGAGCGACTTGGACATCTTGCGGCCCTGGCCGTCGAGCGTGAAGCCCTGCGAGACGACCGCCTTATACGGAGCGTGGCCGTTGGCGCCCACCGAGGTGAGCAGCGAGCTCTGGAACCAACCGCGGTGCTGGTCGGAGCCCTCGAGGTACACATCCGCCGGATACTCCAGCTCGGGACGGTACTCGCAGACGGCCTTCCAGGACACGCCGGAATCCCACCACACGTCGAGGATGTCCTTATCGGCCTTGAGGTGATGGCCGCCGCACTTGGGGCAGACGCAGGCATCGCCCAGGTAGCTCTCGGGAGCGTCGGTGAACCAGGCGTCAGAGCCCTTCTCGTGGAAGAGCTTGATGACGGCGTCGAGCGTAGCGTCGTTCATGACCTTCTCGCCGCAGTCGGCGCAGGTGTAGCTGGGGATAGGCACGCCCCAGTTGCGCTGGCGGCTGATGCACCAGTCGGGACGCTGCTCGACCATGGCGCCGATGCGGTTGGCGGCATGGGCCGGATACCACTTGACGTTCTCGCGGACCTCCTTGCCAGCCTGCTCGCGCAGACCCGTCTTGTCCATCGAGACGAACCACTGGTCGGTAGCACGGAAGAGCACCGGGTGCTTGCAGCGCCAGCAGTGCGGATAGCTGTGCGTGATCTTCTTCTCGAGAACCAGGGTGCCGCGCTCGCGCAGGAACTCAATGATGTGCGGGTTGGCCTCATCGGTATCCATGCCGCTGAAGGGGCCACCGGTGCCAAACTCCTCGCCGGTGTAGAACTTGCCGTCGTCATCGACCGGCATGCAGATGTCGGTGATGCCCTCCTTGAGGCAGGCAAAGTAGTCGTCGACGCCGTGGCCGGGCGAGTTGTGGACGATACCGGTACCGTCATCGACACCGACGTAATCGGCCAGCAGCGCCACACCCTCGACACCGTCAAAGATCGGCTGCTTGTAGTGGATGTGGTGGAAGGTCTCGGCGGGAACCACATAGGGCTTGCCGTCGACCATAACCGGGGTGTACTCCCAGCCAAACTCCTCACAGCACTTGGGAGCCAGGTCCTCGAGCATGACCTCGGCGCGGCCGTCGTGCTCAACGGCGACGTAGGCGGCGCCGGGCTTGAGGGAAACTGCCTGGTCGGAGGGGATGGTCCACGGCGTGGTCGTCCAGATGATAAAGTCGACCGGGCCGTCGAAGTTCTCGAGACCGGCGGGCTTGGAGGTCATCTCAAAGCGCACGAAGATGGACGGGCTCGTCTCGTCGGAGTACTCGATCTCAGCCTCGGCCAGCGCGGTGTGGCAGTGCTTGCACCAGTGGACGGGCTTGTGGCCGCGATAGATCATGCCCTTGTCGAACATGGCCTTGAAGACCTCAATGTCGGCGGCGTCATGCTGGTGATAGAGCGTCAGATACGGGTTGTCCCAGTCGCCAAGCACGCCAAGGCGACGGAAGCCAGCCTTCTGGAGCTCGATGTTCTCGACAGCGAACTTGTTGCAAAGCTCGCGGATCTTAGCCGTGGAGGTCTGGTTGAACTTCTCGGTGCCGAGCTTCTCCTCGACCTTATGTTCGATCGGCTGACCGTGGCAGTCCCAACCGGGAACATAGGGAACCTCATAGCCCTGCATCATCCAGTAACGGTTGATCATGTCCTTGGAGATCTTGTTCATGGCGTGGCCGATGTGGATCGGGCCGTTGGCGTACGGAGGGCCGTCGTGCAGCACGAACTTCTTGTGACCCTCGTTCTTCTTTAGAACTTGCTCGTAGACCTTGTTGTCCTGCCAGTCCTTGAGTCGCTTTGGCTCGGACTTGGAAAGACCGGCACGCATGGGAAATCCGGTTTTGGGCAGATTCATCGTCTGCTTGTACTCGTTTGCCACGGTACCCCTTTCTTGTCATGGGCGCGCACGCCCTCTGGGCACCAAAAAAGCGCCCGTCCCTACAAGCTGGGACGAAGCGCCACAAAACGGACAGTCTGTCCGTAAAAGCTCTTCGCTTAACCACCCAGCTTAGATGCCCTCGCTCGCGTCGCCGCGCGCTCGCATCCGTTACTCGGCTGGTCTGTATCGACGACCATCTCGGCGATGTCTACTAAGACGAACCTGCGCGGCACGTCCGTTGGGACCGCAGCTCCGGGGTGATTTTCATCGGTCGCATGCACGGGTTCTCAGCGCTCCCCGCTCTCTGTAGCATGCGGACGGCCGACTACTCGTCCCCATCAACGCTTATGCGGAGTATGCTAGCACGTTCCGCGCCGGCGAAAAACCCTCAACACTGGTTTTATACGTTCGAAATTTCTCGCTATTACAGCCCTTCTCTAGGAGCAAAATACCTGAAAGCACTTTATCGAACGAAAGAAGGTTGCTATGCGCACGATTGGAATGAGCGACTACACCGTTGGCGAGGATTGCTTTGACGAGCTGCCCGGCGCGCTGGCCGAGTACGGCGCGAAGAAGGTCGCGATCATCGGTGGCAAGCGAGCCCTGGCTGCGGCGCTGCCGGGCATCGAGGCGGCGCTTGAAGGTACCGACGTCGAGATTCTAGAGACGCGCGTCTATGGCACCAACAGTACGCGTGCCAATATCGCCAAGGTCGTGAACTCCCCTGCCTGCCAGGAAGCCGACGTGCTCATCGCATGCGGCGGCGGCAAGGCGCTCGACACCGTCAAGACAGCTGCCATCGAGCTCAAGAAGATCGTCTTCACCGTCCCGACGATCTGTTCTAACTGCTCCGCCGCGACCGCCATTGCCGTCGTGTACAACGACGACGGCTCGCTCGAGGGCTATTCGTACCCCAACCGACCGGCGCACATCTTCATCAACCCCAAGATCATCGCCGAAGCTCCGGCGGAGTACTTCTGGGCCGGCGTGGGCGATGCCCTGTCTAAGCAGCCTGAGGTCGAATACGCCACGAGCGCCGGCAATTTGGAGCATACCGCCGGTCTTGGCCTGGCACTCGCCCACACCTGCTCCGAGCCGCTGTTTACTTATGGCGTCCAGGGTCTTGAGGACGTGCGCCGGAATCTGTCGAGCGAGGCCGTCAAGCAGATCGCGCTCGACATCGTGGTCAACACGGGCTATGTCTCGAACCTGACCAACCAAAACGATTACTACTACAACTCGAGCGTGGCGCACGCGTTCTACAATGCGACGTGCAGCATTCCGCGCGAGGAAACTTATCTGCACGGCGAGGTCGTGAGCCTGGGCGTGCTCGTGCTGTTCGCCTATACGGGCGATACCGAGAACCTTGAGCGCTACGCCGCCTTTAACAAGCAGATGGGCCTGCCCGTAACGCTTGAGCAAGTCGGACTTTCCGAGGTCGACATCCCTGCCCTGTGCGAATATGCACACGCCACCAACGAGTGGAAGCAGGGAAACCCCGAGCCCTTCACCGACGAAAAGTTCGCCGCCGCCATCAAGGCCGCCGACGCTTACGGCCACACGCTCTAGGACTGGCCCAAAACCACCACAAAGGGGACAGGCACCTTTCTGGTGGTTTTTTATTGATCCAGCATTCAGTTCGTACTCTAACCCGATTCTTTTACGAGAAAGGGTTCGGGTACGTTTTTTGTTTATCGGAAATTCTGCGGAAGGACTATTCGGAACGGTAAACAGGAACGAACAGAGGCAGGATATCATCGTGGTGATGATGGTATCCTGCCTTTTATTTTGCGAAACCAAGGTCGCTTTATGCGAACTTGATCGCCACTTATATGGCGCATTGATGGCAATTGCTGCGTACGTGCGTACCGGGAGCCTGTACACCTCTGGCAAGGCGTAACACACTAGTCTTTGTTCCAAAGTCCGTGTGCTAAGGAGGCAGGGCCCTAATGAACTGCATCCCATTTCTTGGACTTTGAAATTAAGGTTCGAGAAAAGGGAGGCATTGGAAATGCCCCGCAGGAAGAAGGCAAGATACGGTCGCGAGATGAGGGCACGCGCCGCCGACCTGTTCGAGGCCGGCCTCGGCTTAGAACTCGCGGCCAAGAAGCTCGACGTTCCCGCCCCGGCGGTGAGAAAATGGCTCTACGCGTACCGGGCAACCGGGAGGAAGGGGCTGATCGGGATGGGCGAGAGCCGCAGGACCTACGACATGGAGACCAAGCTCGCCGTCGCGAGGGCCGTCGTGGACGAGGGGATGCCGCGGTCGGAGGCGATGGCCCGCTTCGGCATCGCCGCCGCCACATCGCTCGACCGCTGGTGCAGGCTGTACCGCGAGGGCGGGCCGGAGGCGCTCGAGCCGGGACGCCGCGGCAGGCCGGAGGGCCCCGGGGGCGGACGCGCGAGCGGGAGCTCGAGGAGCGCGTGCGCAAACTCGAGGCCCAGGTGGCGTATCTAAAAAAATCGATAGCCCTGAAAGCGGAGAAGAGCTCTCGAACTGGGAGAAGGCCCAGGTCGTAGCCTCCCTTTCAGGGCACCACCGCCTATGCGACCTGCTCGCGGCCGCGCGGCTCGCGCCGTCGAGCTACCGCTATGCCGTGGCGCACCCGCCGAGAGCGACCCGGCCAGAGCTCCGGGAGGCCGTGCGCGAGATCTTCTCGAGGACGGCGAACGGGTGCGGCCACCGCCAGATAGCGATGTGCCTGAGGGCCGAGCTGGGCGCGAGGATAGCGGACAAGACGGTCCTCAAGATGATGCGGGAGCTCGGCATCCGCTGCGGCATCCGCCGGGAGACCGACTACCATCGCTACAACTCCTACCGCGGCCCGGTCGGCGAGAGGTTCGACAACCTGATAGCGCGTGACTTTCGCGCGGGCGCCCCGTGGGAGAAGCTCGGGACCGACGTCACGGAATTCAGGCAGCCCTGGGGCAAGGCGTACTTCGCCCCGGTCTACGACTTCTGCACGAAGGAGATCGTCTCCTGGTCGGTGTCGACGAGCCCGGACATGGCCCAGCAGGAGGAGGTGCTCAGGCGCCTGTTCGCGAGGATGCCGGCCGGGGCCTCGCCGATCGTCCACAGCGACATGGGCTGGCAGTACCAGCACCCTAGGTGGACCGGCGAGCTCAGGAGGCACGGCGCCAGGCAGAGCATGTCGAGAAAGGGCAACTGCCTAGACAACGGGGCGACGGAGCAGGTGTTCGGGCATCTCAAGGACGAGTTCTTCAGGGGCGTCGAGTGGGCCGACTTCGAGTCCTTCAAGAGGGACCTCGACGCCTACGTCGTGCATTGGAACACGAGGCGTCGCCAGGTGGCGCTCGGCGGCCTCACCCCGGTGGAGTTTCGGAAACGGCTATTGAAAGCGTCCTAGTGTTCGCTTCTAATAAAAGAAGGCCAAGATTCGGGACGCAGTTCATAAGAATTCCTGTGGAGTGTGTACGCACGTACGTAGGAAAACAGCAAATTACGCTATATCAGGGCGTTCTTTCATTGGAGAGTATGGTATACACGGCTTAGTTCAACAAATAAGAATTTATATATAAAGGAGAATATTGATGAAACTGTTTTTATGTTCGCACTTTTCGAGTGTAGGAAGCCTGATAAAGGAAGAAATTGAAAATAAAAAAGTCGCATTTATTCCAACAGCTTCGCTGCGTGAAGGCTACACCGGTTATGTCGGCTCGGCTCGAAAATTATTCAAAAAGTT
>USHA01000017.1 GCA_900554325.1 uncultured Collinsella sp. | reverse complement strand
GGCTGGCGGCCTAAGGACGGAGGCCCCGGTCTCCAAGATTTCTGCCGCACGCCCAGGGCGGTAAGTTTTTACGCCCCATGGTCTGCTTTTCCGTTGTTGTAGTTCTTGTGTGCTACATACTGCCCTTTATTCCTCTTGAGTGGATTGGTCTAGATGCAAACACTTCATGGAGGCTCCAGTATTGGGGCGATGAGCTTCGTCAGCTTCTAAAAACGTTTGGAGTCGGAGTTGGATTCGGCACCTCTTACGCTACTCAGTCTTTTATTGGGGAAGCTGTTTCCGGTCCTTTTGCTGCGACTGCAGAGTACTCAGTCATGGAAAGGCTATATGTGGTCGGTTGTCACAATTCATTCGTTTCCATTTCTTTCAGGCTTGGGATGATAGGCGCCGTTCTTCTATTGATCTATATCATGAGCTGCTCGCATCGAAGGCTTCCCCGGTCGAGGAGTAATTACTTGACATATTCCATTGTTTCGTCGATTGCGGTGGTTTGTTTTAACGTCGGCTTCGAAAGTCCGATGTATTTCTTCCTGTTCGCTTTCTCGTTCGCAGCGTTCAGTGCCATGACACCAGATCAACAAGTAGCTACCTCACAGAATTAGGAGAGAAAATGCCAAGCCTATTGGGAAGTCGCCACAACAACCAAGTTCTATTCTTTGACCCCGGTTGTGCTACGTTAAACGTAGGGGACGAAATCATATCCGATAGCGCCCGTCATCACTTGGCGCCGTTATTTAATGACAAGTTTATTGTGCGTCTTTCAACGCATCAAAAGACGTCTTTTAGATACAGAAGATATCTTCGCGGGAGCGATATCGGTTTCGTGCTTGGTTCGAACCTACTCAAGCCAAACATGTTGTTCGGCTTTCGGCAGTGGGATGTTTCGTTGCTTGACACGATTCAGGTAGATAACTTGGTGCTCGTTGGGTGTGGCTGGCAGAACTACGACAAGTCGGTCGATTCCTACTCAAAGACCCTGTACCGCCGTTTGCTGTCGGGCGATATGCTGCATTCGGTGAGGGATGAGTATACAAAAAAGAAGCTCGAATCTATGGGGATTCGCAATGTCATTAATACGGGCTGCGCAACTCTGTGGCAGCTGACGCCTGACTTTTGTGCAGGAATACCATCACATTCTGCCTCAGAAGCGGTAACGACCTTAACGGACTATAGACGTGATCCCCAAAATGATAAATCGATGGTTGAGCAGCTAATTGCCACTCATAGAAAAGTGTATATCTGGCTTCAGGGGAGTGGCGATCTCGATTATATCTCCAGTTTGTCCATAGACGGTGATTACGAGCTCATTCCGCCCACGCTTGATGATTACGATGAACTGCTAGAGAAGAACGCTGATATCGAATACGTTGGCACTCGGCTTCATGGAGGAATAAGAGCCCTCCAACACGGACGCCGTTCGCTAATAGTTTCCATCGATAATCGCGCAAGAGAGATGGCACACGATTACGGTCTGCCGATATTGGAGCGTGAAGATATGGCATTGCTAACAGATCTGATTAATAGAAAACGGGAGACGAGGATCAAGATTAACGAGACGGGCATCCAAACATTTTTGAAGCAATTCAGCCGATGATTTATTAGCAAGGGTATGATGGGCATCTTTTCTCGCAAATATAGACAGCTTGCCGTCAATATTGGCTTATTCGCTGTAAATGCTGTTGCAACAAGACTGGTGACTTTCCTACTCGTTCCGCTCTATACGGCATTTATGAGCGCCGGAGAGTATGGCGTTGCCGATATGTCGCTCACGGTCATATCGCTCGTCACTCCACTCGCCACATTGTCGGTGGCGGACGCAGCGGTACGTTTCATCGTGGGGGACAGGGCCCGTGGTGCGGAGTATTCATTCGTCGGCTTCGCGATAATGCTTGCTTCGATCGCACTTGTCGCGCTGCTCTCTCCCCTGCTTGATCTGAGGGTTTTCGGCGGGCTTGGAACATTCAAAGGGTGGTTCGTGCTTGCGTACGCGCCGAGCGCGTTGTTGCAGCTCTGTGGTGAGATTGCGCGGGGAATGGGGGAGATTAGGCTCATTCCCGTTTGTGCGGGGGTATCCTCGTTTATCACCTGTTCTTTGGCTGTCGTCCTCATTGGAGGGCTTGATATGTCGGTCGTCGGGTACTTCGTATCCGTCTCAGTCGGTCCGCTTGTTGCCGTCATGGTCTATCTGTCCACCGGCGGCATGGGAAGGCTCGTGCTCAATGGTGCAAGATCCATTTTCGTTACCGTCGAACGCCGGGCGCATCTCAAAGATCTCAGTTTGCCCATGCTGCGATATGCACTGCCACTCATTCCCAATTCGCTTTTCTGGTGGGTCGGTACCAGCATCAACCGGTTTTTCATAACCGGAATGCTCGGAATCGCAGCGTCAGGCATGTTTGCGGCAGCAGCAAAACTGCCCAACCTGCTCAATACTGCCTACTCGGTTTTTCAGCAGGCATGGCAGCTTTCTGCCTTTCAAGAATCTGGCAAGGAGGGGCTTGGACAGTTCTTCTCACAGGTGTTTTGCGTCCTTCAGGCGACGATGACCGTGCTCTGCGCGCTCATTTCATTTTCTGCGCCGTGGGTTGCCACCGTGTTCTTACAAGGAGAGTTTTATTCTGCCTGGCCTATGATCTCTGTCCTATTGATTGCTAACCTCATGAACGTTTTCAATGCATTCTATGGCACGGTTTATACCACAACGATGCACACCTCCTACATCATGAGGACAACGTTTGTCGGTGCTGCTGTGTGCGCCGTTTTTACTCCAGTCTTTATAGTTCCGCTTGGCACTTATGGCGCATGTGTTGCCTCGGTGGCGGGAAATGCACTTGTTTTCGCTTTGCGCGCCCGCGATTCGCGCAGGTACGTCAAGTTCACGGTCGGTTGGCGAGTTTTTCTTCCGACACTTGTTCTGCTCGCTGCTCAGTCATTGGTGACGGCAATGCAAGTTCCTTGTTGGCATGTGATGTCGGGTGTGTTCCTCATTGCCGTTATCGTGCTACAGGGCTTGCAGCTGTTTCCACTGTGCAAAAACATGCTGTTTAATGTTTCGACACGGCGAAAGGAACTTGGAAACTAGTCGTCTCGATTAATTCGGATATGGAGGCACGCCGCATGATTATCAGAGATCCGCTGTACAACTACATTTATCTCACTGGTGTTGAACAGAAGATAGTGGATAACGTCCTGTTTCAGAGGCTTCGACACATATCCCAGAACGGTGCCGCATACTACACGTATCCAAGCAACCATAGCTGCCGCTTCCTTCACAGTTTGGGAACTATGGAAGTCGCAGGCAGAATGGTGACGTCTATCTTGAACAACTCCTCAGGGGAAGCCCTCGATTATTTCTACATTGCCTGCGAAGACCTTATCAAGGGGTGCTCGGGATCTGCTGCGGGAGCGATGGCGCCGATTGTTGGTGCTGAGGGATATGCTGTCTCCGAGGACTCACTGAGCGTGTACTCTCACTATGGATTGGAGTTCTCGATTCTCAAACATGAGACTGATCGAGGTAGCGACGAGTTGACGGAAACGGCGATGCGCGAGTACGCATGGCTCGTTACGTTCGAGGCGGTTCGCATAGCGGCTTTGCTCCACGATCTCGGACACTTTCCGTACAGCCATTCCCTTGAAGACGCCTTTGTCGAAGAGGATGGAGAGAACCTGGCGGAAATCAGCAATGCTTTTGCCAGAAAGCATAAGAAGCTCGAAAAGGTAAAGGCTTTGCATGAGAGGATTGGAATCGGTCTGCTAGACGTGGTGTTGCCAGAGGTAAATCTCAATTCGTTCGAACGCGTCTGCAGGATGGCAGCAAAGAGGATTCTATGTTCTACTGGGACAGGGGACGGAGCGGCATACCTTCTACACACTATCGTTGCCAGCGACCTTGATGCTGACAGGCTCGATTACAGCATGCGCGATCCGCGCTTTTCCGGCATGGAGCTTGGAGCGTTCGACCTTGACAGGATTACAAGCAACATCCAGATTGTGGAAGACGGCGTATGGCTTAGGGTGGTGCCGTCAATTAATGCCCTTCCCGCAGTCGAATCTTTTTATCATCAGCGCTATCTGGTTTATAAGTACCTTGTGTACCATCACGGAACGACGAGGATGAACGAGCTGGTGAAGCGCATCGTTCACGATCTGGCACTTGCCTATGTCAATGGGCGGCCAGAAAGTCTTGTGTGTCTATTGAGGGAGCGGCGTTTCAGTTACCTTTGGGATCATTGTGACGATGAGAGGTACTTCAATTGTACGGAAGACTGGCTTTTTTCGCTCATGTGCGATTTGAGGGAGTCGCGCAAGGAGTTGCTTTTGGGATGTGAGACCTCGGAGGAACGCGGGGCGATTGAGCATTTGCTGTTGATGGTTGATACGTTTGTCTGTCGCAAATCCTCAAACTTTATTACTCTCACGAAACGGATCAATCTCTATGATGAATTGGTTAGACGTGTGGAGGCCGAACTGGCATCGGTGATGCCGCTGCAAAAAGGAATCGTTGTCGAGCACATTATCGACGCCTGCTCCACGCAGGGAAGTAGGGTTTTCGATGGAACCAAGAAGAAACACAACCTTGATGTCTTCGTTCTTGAAACCAAGCCAAAAACGGTTTTCAACCGGGATAACGAAGTCGACGCGATGCTGGTGTGCAAGGATGGATCTCTGGCAAGGGTTACCGATTACTCCACTTATCTAGCTTCGCTCAAAGATTGTGTCGCTGGAGACCAACAATTTCACCTCGTTCTGTTCGGCAAAGATATCAAGGAACGGGTTAGCAATAATTCGGATCGGATAGAGGCTATCAAACACGATTTAGTGGTCGATCTTGCAAGGGCGGTAGCCATTCAGTTTGAGTAGGCAGCTTTGATTGGAAAAAGGGGTGCGCATCGATTAGGTGGCGCACGCCAATTGTTTGAGACGTCCGTCTTTGAGGTGCTTCTCTCCTAATTCCCAAATCG
Organism: uncultured Collinsella sp.; assembly: GCA_900554325.1. Lineage (GTDB taxonomy): Bacteria > Actinomycetota > Coriobacteriia > Coriobacteriales > Coriobacteriaceae > Collinsella. Next base: position 24,949 of record USHA01000017.1, on the reverse strand, counting down.
CAAGAAGGGCGGAGTAAGCCCCCATCGTGCTTTCTTTTTTTGACAGGTGTACCATGAGTGGATGTGAGGCAAAGCAAATCCGCATGTTTTCCTTGACGGAGAGATGAGCATCCGGGGATTTCGACGCCGCCATAGTCATCAAAATATACGCTTGCGTTATTTCTACTACAGTGCGACTGGCAATAAGGCATGGGTGAATCAGCAACACTTCTATCGAGTATAAGGCTGAGGGATCCGAGTACTCAGCGGGTGGCGCCGTGCCCATCGGTGTTGTGTTGACAAACTCGAAAGTAGGTGCGCAGGAGAACGTTCGCGAGTAATTTCTCGATTCAATCAAGGGCGGAAGGGCAGCAGCATGGCTCAAAGAGGTCTGGAGGACAAAGAGCTCGAACGTCAGCAACGTCTGTGGGAGCTGTATCTGAGGAACATGTCGGAAGTGAAGAGGCGTGTGGCAGCAATCGATGATATTTTCTTCGGGAGATGTTCTACGACCTACAGAATAACGAACATGGAGTTTTGTGTACTCCAAATCAGGAAGATTCTTGAGCTCATAGCCCTCTCTGCATTTGTTTCTGATGCTGATTTGTATCGCGAGCGGTTAGATAAAATTGAAAAAATGTGGAATGCTCGCCTCATACTTAGAGACATTGGGCGAATCCACCCTGATTTTTATCCACAACCAATCGAAATCGTGGCCCACGATGACAATCGACCAGATGAGTTTGTTGATGTAAAAGAGGGATATCTCACAGAAGAGAAGTTTATCGAAGCGTATGGCACGTGTGGAAAATACCTACACCAATCATCTCCGTTTGTTGACGAAGCAAGCCTCGCCTCGGGTTATGAGAAATTGGAAAAGGAGATACTTGAGTGGCGCAAACTCATTATTCGGTTGCTTTCCACTCATATAGTTAGACTCTATGACTCGGACTACATTTGGTACACGACAATGAACGCCAAAGATAAAGAGCCCTCGGGAAATATATTCAAGCGTTGCTCTTCATAAGAAAGTGCCGTTGCGCTTGGATTTTCTCATCTCGCATCGAGCCTAGAAAAACATCGTACTTACGCGCGGCTTGCGCCCGATCAAATGCCCAGGGCTTCACCCCTTCAAATTACTTGGAAAAAACGAACTCATGTTCTATAGTATAGAACATGAGTTCGTGCTCTGTAATTTGCCGCCCAAGAAAGGGAGGTCTTTCCTCGGGCCATCAAGGAGGCGGGGCAGATGTGAGGAAATGAAATGACCAAGAAGGTCGATCATTTCTATGCATGTTCTTCTTCGCTGATACTGCTCTTTCCATACGACCGTTGAGATAAACATATCCCAATGGGATAGGTTCGTTATGATGAGGGCTGTTGTCTAATGGACTCTTGGCGGCAAAAAGGTGGATAGCTTCTTTGAAGCATCTAATCATAATGTGCCTTTTCTCCCATTCGACGCATTGTCTCCCGTGTTTAACATGCGCAAGTGGATCACGTGATTGGGAGTTGAATGCCATCACTTGGATTGAGTCTCTAGATGTGTCTGACCGAATTAGCCTGGTAAGCGCGGCGGCCTCTCTGCTGCTGAGCTTAGTCATTGCTGTGGTTCAATACCGCCAAACGGAAAAAATGAAACAAATGGAACAATCTGTAGAGGATAGAGAGGAGAGGCACCACCAAGAAGAGGTTGATGCCAAGACAGTCAGTTTTATTGTTAGATATGGAAACAATCGATCGCGCTTGCCCTTGTGTGCAATTGCTGCAATGCATAACGACACGTTTCTTTACTCGCATGAAGTCTATCGAGCGTTTTGCGGATTGCCGCGTGAGGTTCAGAATCAAGTTCTTGAACGATCCGGTGCAAATCTCAGAATCGATGAAGTTGATGATTTGGCGCAGGAGGCAATCGACTACCTTATTCAATTCTATAACGATACGTTTCCTAAGGATTCCACTCCTTTCTATGACAATGCGAAATACGTTACTAGATCTATTTCGCATTACGGTCATGTGGAGTGCGATACGGTGATTTCCGTTAGTGATTCAGAAGTGGCGCATCGACCAAGTACTAAATTATACAATGCATGTATCGTTGACACCTTAAATGCTGTGCTCGAAGAGCGAAGCATGCCCGAGCGACATGCAATAGATGAGCTGATGAAGCTATATTCTTTTGCGAGTTATAGTCAAGTAAATGCCTGTCAATTTGCAACAACTTTGGCATATTGGCTCATCATCTATTCCAAAGATCCGTCCGAAAATAGAGAGACACCAGGGATCGGTGAGGTAATGACATCGGAGGACTTGACTCTGGAGGACTTATTTCTTCTGTTTCTGCTCGCATATTATGTTCGCCGCTCAGATTAAATTCATTTGCCATGGATTCATGGTCGCTTGGAGATAAAACGCCAGCAAAACGGCCTTTCTTCTGATCGTTTTCGACTTTGCCGAACCTGTCGATAGCGCACTTTAGGTCTTTTATGACGACCGTCCAATCGGAGCGCATTGCGCGGACGTCCGCAATATCGGGGGTGGGGGAATCGTTGTAAACGTTTCGGGTTGCCCTGAGGTCCAGTACGCGTCCCATACCCCGTAGAGAACTAGTCTCTGCGAACAAGAGGGCTGCGTCATCAAGACGCATGACCCCCCCTCTGCTCGCTGAGTTGTTAATCCAGCGAGCAGAGGGGGGTCATTCCTTCACGGTCTACAGAGCATTGGGCGTTATCTGTTGGACATGACCGGCTGCCCTCCGTTGCGTGTGGAGCGCTGCAATGGTTGGCAATGCGACCATTGCCGCGTGTCCCAAGTTGAGCCCGTGAGGGACAGGCATCAGTGTTCGGCTTATATCGCCTGCTGTGTGCCTGTTACAGCGGCAACGCAGTCATCTGCGTGTACACGCGGGCCTGGTACTCGCGGTCCAAGTCGTACAGGCCCTTGGGATCGCTGCCGAACAGCTTCATCTTGGTGACCATGTCGCGAGCGTTGGCCTCTTCCTCGCCTTGCTCTTTAACAAAAAAGTCGAGCATGCGCAGCGCGCGAATGTCGTGCGCCTCGTGTGCCACCTCATAGCAGTGATGGATGAGGCTCGTCACGTACTCCTCGTGGGCCAGTCCGGCAACGAGCGGGTCCAGGTCGTTTTTGAAGCGCATACTGGGCTGCTCGATAGCAAGCATCGTGGGCTTGTAGTCGTTGTCAAGCAGGTAGCGACGCATGGCCATGGCGTGGTCGACCTCCTCCTTGACCTGGATCTCGTACCAGTTCGCGAAGCCCTTGAGGCCACGGTCCTCGTAATAGTCGGCAAACGTGAGGTACAGGTAAGCGGAGTAGAGCTCCTTGTTGATCTGCTCCTCAAGCACCTTTGCGACATTCTCGTTCATAGCCATATGCACTCCTTCGGTCGATCTGGCGCGTGCGCGCAACCTGAGTATACCGCCGCATGGCACGGCAAATTGACTATGGCTGCCAGGTAATTGCCGGCCTGTTACGGGCTGGCTGCGCCCACGTGGAAATGCAAGGCCACGATAGATTAAACGAGTTTTGAACTGCTTTCCGTGCCAGCTTTGGCAGAGCTCCCGTTCCGGCGCATGCCGTTTGCGGGGTCGCGGGGCACCGCGAGGCAGAACCGAATCCCGCACGGGTACAATGGGCGCACGTATACATAGAGAAAGGTGCGTCCCATGCTCGCACGCCCGCATTCCTCATCTCCTGTCCGCGTCATCTGTCAGCGCCGCGCCTCATGCTCGCTGCGCCTTTTCGCCACGTTCTGCGGCCTCGTCCTCGCGCTCGTCTTCGCGCTTGTTGCCCCGGCGACTGCCCATGCGGACACGTACTCGCTTCCACGCGTGAACATTCAGGCGCAGGTTATGGAGAACGGCGACCTCAATGTCACCGAGGAGCGCACCTTTGCCTTTGAGGACACGGTTAACGGCGTGTACTGGAGCATCCCCTTTGCGCAAAACGAGCAGGGCCAGACCTCATCCGTAACGGTCTCCAGCGTGTATGAGTACGACGGTTCGGTCGGTGAGGGGGCAGAGGCGGACGCTCGTCGTGCCTCCCAGCCCATGCAAGAGGTTGCTTCGGCAGAGCCGGGCGACCAGCACGTGTACACAGTGGAGAACGTAGGCGACGCCCTCGAGCTCAAGGTCTTCGTCCCCAGCGAAGATGGTGACGAGGTGACCCTGTGGGTTTCGTACACGATTGCGGGCGCCGTGATGGCGTGGCCCGACACCGCCGAGCTCTATTGGCAATTCATCGGTCCCGAGTGGGAGGAGGATGCCGAGGACGTCGAGTTGAACGTGATGTTCGCGGGGGCTTCTGAGGGCACGCCGGCGACCACTGGCACCGATGATGCCAATTTCCGCGCATGGGGCCACGGTCCGCTTGATGGAAGCGTGGTGCTCGATGATGGGGATGTCGCCAACCCCGTGGTGACCCTAACTGCCCCGCGTGTCCATGCGGGCCAATTTGCCGAGGTTCGCGTTGCGTTCCCGACGGATTGGGTGCCCGGCTTGGCGGCGATGGGTGATGCGCGCCTGGACACCATACTTTCCGAGGAGGCCGCGTGGGCGGACGAGGCGAACGCCCAGCGCGAACGCGCCCGCTTCATCGCCACGGCGGGCACGGTCGCCTTAACGGCGCTGCCCGCCGTACTCCTCGCAATAACGCTCTACCTGCGCAAAACCAAGTACACCAGCCCTAAGCCCGTCTTCGACGAGACCTATTTCCGAGACCTCCCGTCCGATGACCATCCCGCCGTGCTCTCCGCGCTCGTGTACGGCGGCTCGGTTCAGGATTGCGCCTTCGTGGCGACCCTCATGAAGCTCACTGATGACCGCGTGATCGCGATCGACCACGAGTCCCGCACCGAGAGCCGGTTCCTCGGCCTGGGCGAGAAAACCGTCGAGGAGTACTCGCTCAAACTCGTCGCGCGCGAGCGCGTGGACGACCCCATCGATCTGACCGCGATCAACCTGTATTTCGGGCCGAGCGCGAAAAACGGCGACGAGGCTAGTTTCGATGCGCTCAAAGACGGCGAAGACGCAGGCGATCTCATGCAGGAGTTTAAGGACCAGGTGAGCGGGGAGCTCGAGCGCCGGAACCTCGTCAACCTCGTTCCCGCCGGGTTCAAATTCGGTATGGGGGGCATCGGAATCATCCTGATAATCGTTGCCGTCCTCTTCATTCTCTACACGGACGCAGCGAATCTGCCGTTCGTGCTGTTGGGTATCGGCATGTCCGTCACGGCGGCGATCATCGGCGCGACTGCGAAGATGTACTCATCCGAAGCTGTCGAGCTGCTCAACCGCTGCCAGGCGCTCGAGCGCTGGCTCGAGGACTTCACCAATCTGGACGAGGCGGTGCCCGATGACCTCATCCTGTGGAACAAGATGCTCGTACTCGCCGTGGCGTTCGGCGTAAGCGACGAGGTTCTGCGTCAGCTTGCCGACGCCGTGCCGAACGAGCTGCGCGAGGACGAGAACGGCATGTATTACTATCCCAGCTACTGGTGGTACTACGGTCACGGTGGCCTGCATTCGCCCATGAGCGAGATGCACGATGCGTACCAGGCCACGGTCGCGGAACTTTCCTCGAGCTCCAGCAGCTCGGGCGGTGGTTTTGGTGGCGGCTTCTCCGGTGGAGGCGGCGGGGGCGTTGGCGGCGGAGGCGGCGGCAGCTTCTAACGCGCATCCTGGTGGCGACAAGCCGCATCTTTCGCTTGTTGGGCGCCTCTCGCGCCCCACAAGCTCAAGTGCATGCCGCAAATCGGGCGATTTTGTAACGAAAATCAGAACGGCTCGAGTAGACGCCATCATCGAACAGTTGTGACCTGCGGAAATGCCGACCGGATTTCCCTGCTACTCGCCTCGTCCGAGAACTCGTTACAAAAACGCCCGATTCGCGGCATGCAGGGGATGTTTTGTGCGATGAATCGGCTTTGCGCGGCGCGAAGTCCGAGGGATCCCGTGATGCATGCGAGGGCTACAGGACAGCGGCGTCGATTCTAAGCGGAGAGGTCCAGTCCGTACACGTACATCTCTTTGGGGAGCAGGCGACGCTCTTCGCGCGTGCTGCGATACGTGCCGGCGCGTTTGAAACCGTGGTGTTCATAGAACTGCCAGGTGCAGTCGGTGTCGGTGTAGAGGAACGCCCGCTGTGCGCCCTCTTCGGCCAAATACGTGGTCGCCGCATCGATAAGCACGCTGCCAATGCCCATACCGCGTGCCGATTCGCCAACCGCGAGCAGGGTGATCTCCGTTGACCCGGCAAAACCGCTGTCGCTCAGCAGCTTGTCATTTTTAGACTCGGTGAGTTGGACACCCTTCCAGTAATTGGCGGCAGCCTCGGGTTCAAGTTCGCGCATGCGGCGGAAGTAGTCTTTGGACATGACGAACCAGCGCTTGTGGGCGCGGACGCGCGTGGCGCTCGGGCAAGCGAGCACAATGCCGCACGGCTTATCGTCGATAAGGGCCACCTGCGAGAAGGGGGAAATGGAGAGCGAGTATGAGAGGTCGTTGCAGGCCTCGAGAAATCCGTATTCGGGCGAGGGGACTTCGGTGTGCCACGCCTCCTGAATGATGGCGGCAATATCCTCGAAGTCGCCTTCGTCAAAAGGCCTATACGTTACGCGCGAGACCATGGATCCTCCTGTCGTCCTCTCGTTTCTACCACCGCAGCGTGCACGTGTTGTGGTGCGTTCGTGGAACCCGTCGTTCACCTCATATTTTTCGCGCAAACGCCATGGTTTCTCGGCAAGTTCTCCAAATCGCGCGCGTTGAGCGATGTGAGTGTTTGCCGCCTGCGGTACAGTAGGTGCATGTTAGATAGCGATGCGCACGCTGCTTGCGGCGCGTCACCCCTGCGAAGGAGGGCACATGGCAGACCTTGGAAAGGTTTCGCGCGCGTTGATTTCGGTTACGGACAAGACCGGCGTGGTTGAGTTCGCGAAGGCGCTGGCAGAGGAGTTCGGTGTCGAGATCATCTCCACCGGCGGCACCGCCAAGGTTCTCGTCGAGGCCGGCGTCCCCGTCGTCCCGATTGAGGAGTACACCGGGTTCCCCGAGATGATGGAGGGCCGCGTCAAGACGCTGCATCCCAAGGTTCACGGCGGCCTGCTCGCTCGTCGCGACTCCGAGCAGCATATGGCCGAGGCTGCCGAGCACGGCATTGGCATGATCGACCTCGTCTGCGTGAACCTCTACGAGTTCGAGAAGACCGTCGCCAACCCCGACGTCACCTTCGCCGACGCCATCGAGCACATCGACATCGGTGGCCCCTCCATGCTGCGCTCCGCCGCGAAGAACGCCGCCGCCGTGACCGTGGTGTCCGACCCCGCCGATTACGACGCCGTCCTTGCCGAGATGCGCGCCAATGACGGCGCCACCACGCCCGAGACGCGCCGCCGCCTGCAGGTCAAGGTCTACACCACCGCCGCCGCGTACGACACCGCCATCTCCACTTGGCTCGCCGCCCAGGTCGAGGGTGCCACCACCGCGCCGCTCACCGCCGAGGGTGAGTTCGCTGCCCCCGCGTCCATGGGCATGAGGCTCGAGAAGGCCCAGGACCTGCGCTACGGCGAGAACCCGCAGCAGGCCGCCGCGGTCTACCGCTTCGACGCCGCCAACGCCCCGCTCTTCTCCTCCGACGCCCCCCTCGTGGGCGCCGAGCAGCTCCAGGGCAAGCCGCTCTCCTACAACAACTTCCTCGACGCCGAGGCGGCTTGGAACGCCGTCCGCGAGTTCGACGAGCCCGGCGTGATCATCCTCAAGCATCAGAACCCCTGCGGCTCCGCCGTGGCGGGCGACGTGACCGAGGCCTACGACCGCGCCTTCGCGTGCGACCCCAAGAGCGCCTTCGGCGGCATCGTTGCCGTCAACCGCGAGGTGCCGCTGTCGCTCGTCGAGCACTTTGCCGACCGCGACAAGCTGTTCGTCGAGGTTCTCATTGCCCCGAGCTTTACGCCTGAGGCCCTCGAGCGTCTTGCCAAGCGCCCCAACCTGCGCGTCCTCGCCACGGGTGCGGCCTCCGGCCATGCCAAGCTCGAGATGCGCACCGTCGACGGCGGCATGCTCGTCCAGCGCGTCGACACGGTCGACGAGGACCCGGCCACCTTCACGTTCCCCACGGAGCGCAAGCCCACGGATGCCGAGATGCGCGACCTCATGTTTGCCTGGAAGGTCTGCAAGACCGTCAAGTCCAACGCCATCCTCATCGCGAAGGACGAGATGGGTATCGGCATGGGCTCCGGTCAGCCCAACCGCGTCGATTCCGCGCTGCTGGCCTGCCAGCGCGCCGAAGAGGTTTGCGAGCGCCTGGGCTGGGAGGCCGACGGCTACGCGTGCGCGTCCGACGCCTTCTTCCCGTTCCGCGACAACGTGGACACGTTGGCTGCGCACGGCGTGATCGCCATCATCCAGCCTGGCGGCTCCGTGCGTGACGAGGAGTCCATCGACGCCTGCAACGAGCATGGCATCGCGATGGTGTTCACCGGCACCCGTCACTTCCGTCACTAAGCAGCAACGGGCTGCTGCGGGCTTCCCAGACACCGCACCTTGGGGTTCAATCGTCGGGCGCCGTACGTTAGGCGTGCGCCCTCCTCTTTCACCCCAATCTGCGGCACCTGGAAAGCCCTCGCCGGTTTGGAGGGTTTTTAGGGAACCTGGAAAGACCTCGCCGACCTGGATTGAGCTGGGTGGTGTGCCTCGACTTTCCTTTGCCCGAGGGTGTTGTATGTGATTTGAACGTGCCGGGGAATTGTTTTCCCGGTACGTTTTTGCTTAGGAGGATTCGCCGTGAGCGACATCGAACCGTTCTTCAATTCGGCTGAGGAATGCGCCGCGTACGTGATGTTTTGCGCCGAGCAGGAGCGCGGTCTTGAGAAGTTCGAGCTGGCCGACCCCGCCTTGGTGTGCCGTTGGCGCATGAACCGCCGACAGGTTCCGCTCATCAACCGCCACATTCGAGCGTTGTCGCAGCGCGTGGTCAACGGTGCACCCCTCACCACGAACATGCTTTCATGGGCCAAACAACATGTCGAATGGTCGCTTGCGGCAGGGGAGTATGAGGATCCGAACGGCGTGCTCATGCTGGTGATCGATGTGAACGGCGATGCCCTTATGAGCGTTGGGCCGTATGAGCCGCTGGCGGATACGTCGCGTGCCGCGCTTGTGTCCCGTGCCTCCATCGCGCGTGCGGAGGCGGCGGGCACCGGGGTGGCGCCCGAACTTCTTGGCGTGCTTACCGCCGATGGTCGTGTGTTGCTCGCCGCTGCGCCCGGCGAGGCTCTTTGCGGTGCCGCTACGCTGGTAGAGCAGCTTGCTGCTGTTCGTGGTCATGCGGTTGAACGCTCGCTCGTGGACGGCGTGACGGCTGAGCAGGTTGCGGGCGCTGCGGGTGAGGGCGATGCCGTGTTCCTCATCTCCGACGAGCACGGCGTGGTGGTCGAGCGCGGAGCGACCAGCGGTGACGCGGCGCAGCTCTCGGCTGACGTCCGCAAGCTCTTTGTCTGATGTGCTACGCGCAACCGTGCCCTTACCCGCGCCGCCGGTCTCCCTCAGCCGCATTCCTGCCGCGAAAGTTAACTCTCGCAGCCCGTTTTGCCGCGAGTCGTGTGTATCGTTCCGCGAAAGTTAACTCTCGCGGAAGAAGTTGTTCCTCATGCGGAGGCAATCGCCCTCCCGCGCGCCTGTGCCGGCTCCTTACATTGATGAAAGCTCTTCGCTTGCCGCTCTCGTTGCGAGGCTAGGCGGGGCATAATGAAAGGACGACAAAACGTCAATCGGCTGCATGCGCGCGGCGAACACGCCCTCGCGCACGAGGCGGTGGAAGGGAAGTGGTGGCATGGCGCGCATATTCGTGGTCGAGGATGACGCCCCCATTCGCAACGAGGTCATCGAAGTGCTCGAGCGCCAGGGCTACGAGGCGTCGTACTGCCTTACCTTCGACCACGTGGTTGAGGATATCCTGACCGCCCGCCCCGACCTCGTGCTGCTCGACCTCACGCTTCCGGGTACGGACGGCCAGCTCATCTGCCGCGAACTGCGCCAGCAGTCCGACATTCCCGTCATCGTGCTTACGTCGCGCGTGACCGAGGTCGACGAGGTCATGAGCATGACCATGGGCGCGGACGACTTCATACCCAAGCCCTACAGCGCGCGTGTGCTCGTCGCGCGCGTGCAGGCGCTGCTGCGTCGCGTCAAGGGCGCATCGGATTCCAGCCGCGCGCTCGAGCACAATGGCGTGGCTCTCGACTTGTCGCGCTCCACGGCAACCGCAACGCAGACCGGCCGCTCCATCGAGCTCACCAAAAACGAGATGCGCATCCTCTCGCTGCTTATCGCCCATGCGGGAACGATCGTGAGCCGAGAGGCGATCATGCGCGACCTATGGGACTCCGACGCCTTTGTGGACGACAACACGCTCACCGTGAACATCAACCGTTTGCGCACTACGCTGGAAAAAATCGGGATCACGGGGTATCTCACCACGCATCGCGGTCGCGGCTACTCGGTGTAGGGGTGCACGATGAAGTTATCCGAGTTCCTTGCTTCGTCATGGCCTCACATGGCGCTTGCCTGCATCGCGGCGGCGCTTTGCGCGTTCATTTCCGCGGTGGGCGGCGCGGGGTTTGCAGTGAGTGCGCTGATGGCCTTGCTGATCGTGGGGTCGGCACTGGTGGTGCTCGTTGTCGATTACCGCCGAAAGCGCTCATTTTACGCCGACTTGGTTGCATGCATCGATGATGTCGAGCATCCCCTGTGGATCACCGAGATGATGGATAGACCCGAGTTTTTGGAAGGGCGCCTGGCGTACGAGGCACTTTGCCGCGTTTCCAAAGCGGCCAATGATGACGTGGCGGAGTATCGTCGTCAGACTCAGGATTATCGCGAGTACGTCGAAACGTGGGTACATGAGGCCAAGTCGCCCTTGGCCGCCTCCCACTTGATGTTGGAAAACCTTATGGAGGCGGCGCCCGCCGACGAGACGGGAGAGAAGCTCCTTGTTAAGACCGAGGCGCTCGGCGAGGAGCTCGATCGCGTTGAGGGCTACATCGAACAGGCTCTGTTCTTTGCGCGCTCCGAGTCTCTTGATCGCGATTACCTCATTCGCGCCTATGACCTCCAGAAGCTCGTGGGCGACGCAGTTCGCGCGAACGCGCGCGTGCTCATCGGCGCCCACGTGTCGCCGTTTCGTAGAGGGCTTGACCACACGGTGTTTACCGACGAGAAGTGGATGACGTTCATCCTGGGCCAACTTATCCAGAACAGCGCGAAGTACGCCCAAGGAGAGGGTGCCGAAATCGTGTTTACGAGCAGACTGGTGGATGAAGGGCGCGCGACGGAGCGCGTAGAGCTCGAGGTCCGTGACAACGGCTGCGGGGTTGAGCAAGCGGAGCTGCCGCGCGTCTTTGATCGTGGGTTCACGGGTGACAATGGACGCACGGGCAAACGCGCCACGGGCATTGGCCTGTACTTGGTCAAGCGCCTATGCGGCAAAATGGGGCTTTCCGTGCGGGCGGACGCGCGCCCGGGGGAGTTTTTCGCCGTGACCATCGGGTTTCCCACCAACAAGATGCATTACTTCGAATAGGCGTGCGCGGAGCCTGAATCCATGTGGTCCCGATGACGATCTGGGGATTTCGCAAAAGGTATCAGGATGTATCAATCACGTTGTGTAGTTCGTAAAACGGCATAGAAAAGAAGTATCAGCATCTGCCCGGGGCATTGTGGCGCGTCCTTGCGCTCGGCATACTGGGGCCATGGTTCGTCGAGCGCTTGCTGCATGGGGCAGCGGGCCCGGCGCGCGAGAAGGGGTGCAAGATGGGTTTTCGTGACGACTTCCTGTGGGGTGGAGCCACCGCTGCCAATCAGTGCGAGGGCGCGTACAACGTTGACGGCCGTGGCTTGGCCAACGTCGATGTGATGCCGCACGGCAAGGATCGCTTCGCGGTGGGTATGGGCGTCCGCAAGATGCTCGATTTCGAGGACGGGTACTTCTATCCGGCGCAGACCGGCATCGACTTCTACCACCGCTACAAGGAGGACATCGCGCTGTTCGCGGAGATGGGCTTCAAGACCTTCCGCATGAGCCTCGCTTGGACCCGTATCTTCCCCAACGGAGACGAGACGGAGCCCAATGAGGCCGGCCTCGCCTTCTACGAGGACGTGTTCCGCGAGTGCCAAAAGCACGGCATAGAGCCGCTCGTCACCATCACGCACTTCGACTGTCCCATCCATCTCATCAAGGAGTACGGTGGCTGGCGCAACCGCAAGCTCATCGACTTCTACAAGAACCTCGCCCGCGTGCTGTTCACCCGCTACAAGGGCCTGGTGAAGTACTGGCTCACCTTCAACGAGATCAACATGATCCTGCACCTGCCGTTCATGGGCGCCGGCCTGGTGTTCGAGGAGGGCGAGGACAAGAAGGCCGTCGAGTACCTGGCCGCCCATAATGAGCTGGTTGCCAGCGCCTGGGCCACCAAGATCGCGCATGAGATCGACCCCGACGTGAAGATCGGCTGCATGCTCGCCGCGGGCAGCTACTACCCCTACAGCTGCCGCCCCGAGGACGTGCGCGCCGCCCAGCTCGCCAACCAGGACAACTACTTCTTTGTCGACGTCCAGAGCCGCGGGTACTATCCGTCCTACGCGCTCAAGAAGCTCGAGCACGAGGGCATCGATGTGGGCATGACCGACGAGGATAAGCAGATCCTGGCCGAGAACACGGTCGACTTCATCTCCTTTAGCTACTACTCCACGCGCTGCTCCGCGGGTGAGGGCTCCGACGCCCCCAAGACCGAGGGCAACGCTTTCGCGGGCACCAAGAATCCCTACCTCAAGGAGAGCCAGTGGGGCTGGGCCATCGACCCGCTCGGGTTCCGCATCACCCTCAACGACCTCTACGACCGCTATCAGAAGCCGCTGTTCGTGGTGGAGAACGGCCTGGGTGCCAAGGACGTGGTCGAGGAAGACGGCTCCATCAACGACGACTACCGCATCGACTACCTGCGCCAGCACATCGAGACCATGCGCGATGCCGTGGTCGAGGACGGCGTGGACCTGTTGGGCTACACCACTTGGGGCCCCATCGACCTGGTTTCCGCCGGTACGGGCGAGATGTCCAAGCGCTACGGCTTCATCTACGTCGACCGCGACGACGCGGGCAACGGCACGCTCGCGCGTTCCAAGAAGAAGAGCTTTGACTGGTACAAGAAGGTTATCGCCACCAACGGCGAGGACCTTTCCTAACTCGCCCGGCTTTCCCAGGCAGCCCACCTCGGCGCGAACCCAAAGGCTTATGTACGCCAGTACACCGCGCCTTTGCGTTCACGCCGATCTGGGGCACCTGAGAAAGCCGGGACAAAGGAGGATGTAATGTTCCCTAAGAATTTCTATTGGGGTGGCGCCACTGCGGCCAATCAGTTCGAGGGCGCGTGGAACGTCGATGGGCGAGGCCCCTCCGTCGACGACCACTTCACCGGCGGTAGCTACGAGAAGCCGCGTGAGATCACGGTCGACATCAAGCCCGACGTGCTCTACCCCAATCACGACGGCATCGACTTCTACCACCATTACGAGGAGGACATCGCGCTGTTTGCCGAAATGGGCTTCAACATGTTCCGCATGTCCATCTCCTGGAGCCGCATCTTCCCCAATGGCGACGATGCCGAGCCCAACGAGGCGGGTCTCGCGTTCTACGACCGCGTCTTCGACGCCTGCGCCAAGCACGGCATCGAGCCGCTGGTAACGCTCTCGCACTACGAGATGCCCTACCACCTGGTCGAGAAATACAACGGTTGGGCCTCCCGTGAGCTCATCGGCTTCTTTGAGAACTACTGCGCCACTGTGTTCGAGCGCTACCAGGACAAGGTGAAGTTCTGGCTCACTTTCAACGAGATCAACTGCGGCACCATGGACATGGGTGCCATGATGGAGACCGGCCTCATCCAGGGCTTCGAGGGTCCGGCGTCCGCCATCAAGACCACGCCGCAGCAGCGCTACCAGGCCCTGCACCATCAGTTCGTGGCGCATGGCCGCGTGGTCAAGCTCGCCCACGAGAAGTACCCGCAGTTCAAGATGGGCAACATGGACTGCTTCATCCTGAGCTACCCCGGTACGTGCGACCCCGCGGACGTGCTCGCCAACGAGCTCGAGATGAACCGCATGAACTGGTACTGCTCCGACATCCAGGTGCGCGGTGCCTACCCGTTCTACGCCAAGCGCTTCTGGGCCGAGAACGATATCGAGCTCGCGATGGAGCCCGGTGACCTCGAGGATATCGCCGCCGGCAAGGTGGACTTCTACACTTTCTCCTACTACATGTCCGGCACCGTGAGCACGCATGCCGACCATGAGATGACCGAAGGCAACATGACCTTCGGCGGCAAGAACCCCTACCTCAAGAGTACCGATTGGGGCTGGCAGATCGACCCCGAGGGTCTGCGCATCGCTCTCAACATGATTTACGCCCGCTACGAGATTCCGCTGATGGTGGTCGAGAACGGCATGGGCGCCTACGATACGGTCGAAGAGGACGGATCGATCCACGATCAGTACCGCATTGACTACCTCAAGAGCCACGTGAAGGCCATGGGCGAGGCCGTCGCCGACGGCGTGGACCTCATCGCCTACACCTGGTGGGGCCCCATCGACCTCGTCTCCGCCGGTACCGGCGAGATGCGCAAGCGCTACGGTTTCATCCACGTGGACAAGTACGACGACGGCACCGGCACCTACGAGCGTCGCCGCAAGGACAGCTTCTTCGCGTACCAGAAAATCATCAAGTCCAACGGCGCCGAGGGGCTCGAGTAATGGCGCAATCCAAGATCGTCTTCCTCGATGTGGACGGTACAATCACCGACTACGAGAACAACGTGCCGCAGTCTGCGAAGGACGCCATCAAGGCGGCCCGCGCCAACGGGCACCGCGTGTACATGTGCACCGGCCGCAGCAAGGCCGAGAACCCGCCCGAGATCTGGGAGATCGGCTTCGACGGCATGATCGGCGGCAACGGCTGCTATGTGGAGTCCGAGGGTGAGGTGGTGATGCATCAGCTCATTACGGCGGAGCAGTGCTGCCACATTGTGGACTGGCTGCACGGGCGCGGGCTGGAGTTCTACCTCGAGTCCAACAACGGCCTGTTCGCCAGCGAACGTTATCGCGAGGCGGCCGGCCCGATCATGAGACTCTACGCCAAGGGCAAGGGTGCCAGTGACGAGGACGCCGAGACCTCGGCCCATGCGTTCATGGACACGCTCATCTACGATGGCGAGCTCTATCGCGACGACCTCAACAAGGTGAGCTTCATCCTGTCGACCTACCAGGATCATTTGGACTCCGTCGAGGAGTTCCCCGATCTGGTGGCGCGCACCTGGGGCGGCAAGGGCGAACATGCCCTGTTTGGCGACCTGGGCGTGAAGGGGCTCGACAAGGCGCACGCCATCCGTGTGCTCGTGGAACACTTGGGCGCGAACATGGCAGACACCATCGCCGTGGGCGACGCCAAGGTCGACATCCCCATGTTCGCGTGCTGCGGCGCGAGCGTGTGCATGGGCAGTGGCGGCGACGAGGCCAAGGCCGCTGCCGATTGGGTCACCACGGATGTGGACGACGACGGCATGTGGAACGCCTTTGTGCACTTGGGACTAATCTAAGAAAGCTCCAAAGTAGACCACGCGAATCTATATACATTGCATTGCGGAACGGCTCCGAAGTACGGGGCCGTTCCGTTTTTACGTAAGGCTGTACGACAGGAAACATGCATTTCATCAGGGGTGTACGACAGACAGAACAGGCATAACGGGTTAAGACTTGAAGTGTCTTCGACGGTGTGATGGCTCCATAAGGGGAAGCCGCACGTGGCAAGCGGATGGATGCTAGGATGTCTCGATCTTTTTTTACGCTGTTGCGCCTATGCACAGGGCGGAAGCTGGTTTGGGCGTTTCTCGCCTGTTTCGCGCTGTTGTTCTATGAGCTCGTTCAGCTGATGCTGACTGCGTACGGAAATGCAGGTCAAGTTGAGATCATGGGCATCGATTTGCCACCTCTCGTTCTGGCGGCGGAGGCCTTTGGGCGCTCCGCCGCCCCGTGGCTCATCGTGCCGTTCGTCGTGTGCGCCTATGCCGAAGAGCACTTGGCAAACGGCTACGTTGTGATGATTCAATCGAACGGTGAAGACGCCAAGGTTCTGGCGCTGAAATTCATATTAGTGGCAACTGCCCTCTCGTTATGCACCGCTGTTGCGATGAGCGTATGTATCCTGTTGGTATGCGCGTTGCTCTGTCGCGGTACGCTTGATGCCGCGTACATGACGAGTCTTGCGAGTGCAGGGGTCCGAGTTCTAACAGATTCCATGGCGATCAATTATGCCGGTGCGATCTTGGTCGGCATGCTTCGGGTGGTAGCGATCGGCGCCGCATCCATGGGCTTTGCCTTGATTGCCCGCTGGAAGCACGCCGGGGTGCTCGCTATTCCCATGATATGGCTCACGCTGTCTTATACCCCCGCAATGACGGTTATCGCTGGAGTATTGGGAACTCTAGGTATGCCGCCGGAGAGGCTGGCGAAACCCGTATATAGCCTGATGGCGTATACGGAGACAAGCGCCACGCTGCATGTGTTTCTTTGCTCCGAGATTTCCTTCTGCCTTGTCGTGCTTGCGGCATCGGTGTTGGTTGCGGTCAAGGCACCGCGTTCTCTCCGAATGAAAGCCGCAGGTGTGACCCAAAAACGATTCGATGAGATGAGGAGGGGTCATGCGCAGTGTCCATAGTGCGTCTTCAGCGTTCCGACGGCTTGTCAGTTTCGAGCTGCGGAGGTTCGTGACACCGTTCCGTATGGTATTGACGATGGTTTCCCTCGTTGCGATGGTTGTGCTTGCGCGGGGCAACTTGCTGCAGCAGATGGCGATCGCGGCGCCTCAACTCGCCGACGATGGCATGAGCGTTTCGCCGACTGCTTTTGATATGGCATATCTGGCCCTCAACAACCAGTTGATAACGGGGATTATCCTTCCGATTGTGTGCGGCATTCTGTGCTCCGATCTTGTAGCGCGAGATTATTCGGGTGGGATGCGCACTCTGATTGCGTGCGAGACGCGGGGCGCTTCGACGTATGTAGCGGCAAAACTTGTTACCGCGGCAGTTGTGTGTCAGGGCGTCGTACTACTCTTCATTGCCGCATGCATCCTGGTGTCATGCCTCTTGCTCGATCTCCCCATTGCGATTGAACCTTCTGCATGGCTGGCATCGAGTGGGCCGCAGGACAGTATTTGGGCTCAATACGGGCCAATTCCCATGGGCTGGAATTACGCCGCACTCATTGTTGCGCTTGTCTTGGGTTTTGGGGCGCTTGAAACTGTATTGTCGTGGACTGCCATGGCGGTATGCTCTTTTTTGAAATCTCCAAGCGCGGCTCCGTTGGTTGTTGCTCTGTTTTATGTGATTGCCTCGCAGTTCGAGTCACTGGTCACAAGTTTGGGGATGTTGCTGGGGATTACCTCTTGGATCAAAACGATAGGCTGGATTGTCGATCGCCTGTGTCTGGTGAACTACCGATTGGGGGCTTCATTTTTTCAGGAGTTTGCCGGTGGCGCATATCAGGGGTATATCGCGGTCGCTTCGGATGTTGCAGCGGGCACGTATCCGATTAACAACTGGGCGAGTTTGCTGTCGATGCTTGCGGTTCTATCGGCCATTTCGATGGTGCTGCTTCTTGTCCACGAAAGAAGGCTTCACGGGCGAGCGTGACGCCTCGCATACGCGGAATTGTAGATAGATGGTTTTGAACGTATTGGGGCGATAGAGGGATGAGGTGGTAGAGAGATGGGGGCCTCCACGTCTGTCATCGGTGGTGGACCGGCGATTTCCCTGAGAAACGTGAGCGTTTCGTACAGGGATCGAATTGTTTTCTCCAATGCTTCTCTTGAGGCGAAAAGGGGAGACGTTATCGGGTTTATGGGACCCAACGGCGCGGGAAAAAGCACGATGCTGCGCGTGCTGGCAGGTCTTGTTGTTCCCCGCCAGGGAAGCGGGCAGGTGCTCGGTCATGCGCTGGGAGAACATCGTCATGTTCCTTTTGGCATCATGCTGGAAACCCCTCCGTTCATTGAAGAGAAGACGGGGAGGGAGAACCTTGTTCTCCTTGCGAAGCTCAGGGGCGTCGCAAGCGGAGATATTCAAAAGTACTGCGATGCATGCATGAGGACGGTTGGTCTGGATCCCAAGCTCAATGTCCCAGTCAAGTCCTATTCGCAGGGAATGAGAAAGCGCCTCGCTTTGGCTCAGTCATTGCTTTTTGCGCGTTTGACTGCTCGCCCGGCATGTTGCCCCTTTTGTTTTCGCTTCTGTTTGGGCTGAACATGATCGGGGCGGTCTTCTCTGTGTGGGGAGATGAGCCGCGCGCGCTTCGAGTGCTTGCCTGCGTTGAATTGGTGCCTGTGCTTACGCTCGTTGCTTCTGTGGGGGAGCAAATGGCCGGTCTTCTGGTTGACGGAACCTCTGCGCACGGCATGCCAGAAGTTGTTTTGCTTGCAGCATTGGATGGATGTTCCGTCCTCGCTTTGTTCTTGCGTGCTTTCGTCACGCGGGGTCGATATGTGGAAGAATCGCGCGAGGAGAAGTGTGTTTTGGTTTCCCCTGAATCGCTTGCGGAACAATTGGGTCCTTTCAACCTGTCTGAACGCGAGCTGTTCGTGTTGATGGAAAGCCTCCGAGGTAGATCTTTGGCCTCCATAGCCAAGGAACTCGGCGTATCACGATCAACGGCGGGAACGTACCGTTTGCGAGCGTATGCAAAGGCAGGCGTCGAGTCGCTTGATGAGGCGCGCGCCAAGTTCACCACGCCCAAGTCGGTACAGACGGCCGAGGTGATGGGGAGGGGTCCTTGCCCAGTGCGTCGGAGCGTCGCTGCTTTGGGTTTGGTGGCATGGTTCGCGCTGGCTGGGTCACTCTTACTACCGTGGAGCGGGTCACGTGCGTGGTTGTGCGACGAGGTGTGGTCGACATTGCCGTCGCTTCTGCTTATGCTGGCATCTTGCTATCTCATTTTCAGCAATCAAGTAGATTCGAGAAAGATGCGACGCGGTATGCTTCGGTATGCCGCGGTGTGTTCCGCACTGATTGTTCCTGTGTCATGTGCGCTGTCTGGCCGTATAGCTACCACTGGGATTCTCCCAGTTCTTTTCAGCTCGTTGGCGTTGTCCGCGCTCGTGGTGGGTTTTGAAAGCGTGGTTAATCTTGCGCGACGTGCTCATTGCGGGATTGTGGAATGCGCCGCGGTGGCTGCCATGGTTCTTTCCGTTTCATCTGCAACGGCTGTGTGGTATACGGTTGCGATCGCAACGTCCGCGGCAATTCTGTGCACGTTGTTAGCGTGGGTTGTGCGCACTGAGAAGCGAGGCGACGAGACCTCGATGCCTGAGGATGTGCGTACGGGTGACTCGAAGACAATGACTCAGACCGTCGGTTTCTTTCCGCGCAGAGAGCAGGCGTTTTGCATCATTGCGGGCTTTTCAATGGTGGGGTGGGGTTTCTACCAGATTAACGAAGTCGCTGTTTTAAACGTCGATGCCATAGCAAGCTTGCCACCGATCTTCTTTGCGTGTTCGACCCTCCTGTACACGAGTGCGCTCTTCTTCATCTGGAATCGCTATGTGAGGAATCGAGAAGTGCTCCTGGCGAGTTTTATTGCGATCATCTGGTTTGCTTCGGCCATGGTGATTATCGGACTGCAGTATTTGGGCTGTCATAACGATGCCTCTCCGATGGGGCACATGATGATCGGTTTTCCGTGCATGGTGCTCGCTGGCATGTCCGTTGACGCACTCCTGTCCTTCCAGGAACAACATAGCTGCAAATCGTTTAGATTTGCCTATCCGGTGGTGCTTCTCGTTGGGCTGGCGATATGGTGTGGAGGTATCGTTGTTGCGGACGCGGCGAAAGCCTTTGCATCGCAGGAAATATCTACGGTATGCATTGTCGCCGGGGGAGCTATGGGGTTCGTGGGCCTTGTGGACACAGGGCGTACGCTGCATAAACGGACAGCATTGAGCTCTACAAGTTCTGAGGCAGTTATTGATGTCCTGATAGGGGCAGGGCTCACGCCGTCTGAGGCGCGGGTAGCGCTGCTGGTGTGTAGCGGCCTCGCTGCCCGAGAGGCGGCAGGAGTGCTATGCGTCGAGTGTAGTACGGTGCGATCGCATTTGAGGAGTGTGTACGCGAAATTAGCGGTGCATACGAGGGCGGAGCTCGAGGTCGCGGTTGCTGCGCTTGTGCGCGAGCACATTCGATAGTGGTTTTCTATAGTGGGCCTCGGCGCATTCGCAAAACTTATATGGAAACATGCGATGGGTCGTCCTTGCGGTCTTGGCGCAAAGCAAATCAAAGCTGCAAAACAAATCAAGGAAATCAAGCGCGCAAAACAAATCAAGGAATGGGTATAGTGTAGGCGAATGAGCATTGTGATCGGAGGCATCGTGAACAACCCCTTTACACCGAATTTCGGTCAAGCACCTTTGTACATAGCGGGCCGCTCTTTTCTGACCGGTGAAATTGAACGGGCGCTCGATCGCGGGTTGGGCGACCCTGCGCTTGCGTCAATCCTTGTTGGTCCCCGCGGAACAGGCAAGACCGCTCTTCTGTCGCACCTCGGATCGTATGCAGAGGGTCATGGATGGATTGCCGTCAACGTTTCCTGCCTTCCCGGAATGCTGCAGGACATCTTGGAACAGACGAAGCGCCGCACGGTTGAGTTTGTCGAGCCTGCACACGATAAAAAGCTGAGTGCAATTTCTATTGGGCAGCTTGGGGGCATTGAATGGGAGCGTCAGGAACCGCCTACTCAAAATTGGCGGAGTCTCATGACGGACATTTTGGAAGAACTTGCTGCTCATGATGTCGGCCTCTATATCACCGTCGACGAAGTCGATCCAGAATTGGATGAAATGATTGAGCTTGCGGCGGTTTATCAGCTGTTCATTCGTGAGGGGCGAAACGTCGGTCTGCTTATGGCGGGTTTGCCCTACAAAGTTTCTGCCTTGCTGAGAGACAAGTCAGTTTCGTTCCTCAGGCGAGCCAGCCAATACCGGTTGGGCAGAATCGCCGACCCGGAGATCTCCACGGCGTTCAAATCAACGGTCGAGGCGGCCGGGGGAGTTGTGGACGAATGCGCGCTGCTCGCCGCTGTTGATGCGACGAATGGATTCCCCTTTATGATGCAGCTCGTCGGCTTCCGCTCCTGGGAAAATCGCGATGCCTCAAATGCGATGACGCTCGATTCGGTGGAAGAGGGCATTGCGATGGCAAAGGCGGATTTGGAAAACCGCATTCTGCGTCCAACTCTCGATGAGCTCTCCGATATGGATATCGCGTTTCTTGAGGCCATGCTCGAAGATGACGAGTTGAGCACGTCGGAGGACATCGCGAAGCGTTTGGGAAAATCTCCGAGCTATATCGCGACCTATCGAAAGCGTCTTTTGGAACAGGGGATTATAGAGCTCCAAGGCCGTTCCAAGCTCCGTATCGCGCTTCCCGGAGTGCGGGAATATCTGCCTGAGTATTTGTCGTGATGCCGTGAGTCCATATGGACGCAGCAACCGACTGCAGGCCGACGGGCGATTCACGACATCCCGCTCTACGCAATCGAGGCACGCGATGCGTGGCTTCCTCAATAGCAAGGCCGCACTTGCCTTTGAGTACGCTCCAAGGCCTAGGATGACGAGGTAACGTTCAGCCGCGAGGAGGAGATGACGATGTCAAAGCTGTACATGATGAGGCACGGACAGACGCTGTTCAACGTGCTCAAACGCAAGCAGGGTTGGTGTGATTCGCCGCTCACCGAGCTTGGGATTGAGCAGGCAAAGCGCGCGGGCGAGGAGCTGCGCGAGCGCGGGATTACGTTCGACCATGCGTATTCGAGCACTTCGGAGCGTGCGTGCGACACCCTCGAGCTCGTGGTGCCGGGCATGCCTTACGAGCGTGTGAAGGGTCTTAAGGAGTGGAACTTCGGCAAGTTTGAGGGCATTACCGAGGACCTGAACCTTACGCCGCCGTTCGGCGACTTTTACGTGCAGTTTGGCGGGGAGGACGAGATGGAGTTCCGTAACCGCCTGTTCACCACCATCACCGAGCTTATGCGTCGCCCCGACCACGAGAGCGTCCTCATGGTGAGCCACGGCGCCGCGTGCGCGCAATTTCCTCGTGCGTTCGGCGTCGAGTTGACGGAAAGGCTCGGTAGGCGGATCGGCAACTGCGGGATATTCATCTACGAGTTCGACGGCGACGCTGGATTCGAGCTGCTCGATGCAATTAATCCTAACGACTAGTGGCTCGCAAGGCGGAGATTGACGTCTGCCGTTTGCCGCCGAATAGCTACCGTTTGCGACTCGCTGTTAGAATTATGCAGCAGTGACTTATACAATAGGAGAACAGCAGCAAGGTTGTTACTCTCCGGGAGGCATCACTTGCGCACTCAAGTCCGGGGGCCTTGTGGTCGCCGTTCATGCGCAGAGATGGTTCGGGGAGTTTTTTCATGCTTATCCTCAAGAAGATCAACAACAACGTCGCCCTCGCGTCGACCGACGCGGGCGAAGAGGTCGTTGTTTTCGGCAAGGGCGTGGGTTTCCACGAGATGCCCTACGAACTTGAGGACGAGTCCGTTATCCAGCGCGTCTTCCGCGATGTGGACGAGAAGTCAATCGACGGGTTCGAGGGCATCTCCGATGAGGTCCTCCTCGTTGCGTCCGACATCGTCGCATTGGCGGACAAGGCTCTCGACTGCAAACTCGCCGGCAATCTCGTCATAAGTCTTGCGGACCATCTCCAATATGCGGTCGAGCGCGCGGGTGAGGGTGTGGCCATCGAAAATCCCCTGTCCCACGAGGTCGCCTTCGTGTATCCGCGCGAGACCGAGCTTGGCCGTCGCGGCATTGAAGTCGTGCGCGAGCGCTTGGGCGTGGAGCTTCCGGAGAGCGAAGTGACCTCCATCGCCTTGCACCTTGTCAACGCCGAGGTTGACGGCATGGGCAGCGCCCAGGACATGGACCTCGTTATGAAGAGCACCGTCATCCTCGAGCGCGCCACGCAGATCATTGAGGGCCAGCTTGGCCAAACGCTCGACCGCACCTCTTATGCGTACGTGCGCTTTGTGGCGCACCTGCGCTTTCTCATCCGCCGTCTTATGCGGGGTAGCTGCAAGGAGACCGAGAACTCGGGTCTGTTCCGCCAGGCGGCTCGCGATTTCCCCGACGCCTATCGTTGCGCGGCGGGTTTTAACGAATACCTCAAACGTGAATATAACTGGAGCTGCTCCGATGAGGAGATGCTCTACCTCATGATGCACGTCAACCGCCTGCGACAGGGTTGATCACGCACATCCAGTCGTCATATCGCACATGCCAGGGCCCGGCCAGGCGATGGACAAATAGGTTTGATCAGATTCTTTGGAGAGAAAGGACTGAGACATGGCAGGAAAGTACGACGACCTCGCGCGCGCCATTCTTGAGAATGTGGGCGGCAAGGAGAACGTCAACAGCGTCGCGCATTGCATCACCCGCGTGCGCTTCAAGCTCAAGGACGAGGGCAAGGCTAACACCGAGGCCATCGAGAAGCTCGAGGGCGTAATCAAGGTCATGCAGGCCAACGGCCAGTACCAGGTCGTGGTGGGCAATAAGGTTGAGGACGTATACGATGCCGTCGTCGCTGTGGGCGGTCTTGTCGCGGGCGGGGAGATCGACGCCGAGGACGACGCACCCAAGGGAATTGCCGCCAAGGCCATTGACCTCATCTCGGGTATCTTCGCCCCCATGCTCGGCACCTTCGCGGCCGCCGGTATCATGAAGGGCATCCTTGCCGCCATCACTCAGTTCGTCCCTGAGTTCGCCAACGATGGCGCTTACACCATTCTGTACACCATCGCCGACGGCATGTTCTATTTCCTGCCGGTCATTTTGGCGTACACCGCCTCCAAGAAGTTCAGGATGAACGAGTTCACGGGCATGGCAATCGGCCTTGCGCTCGTGTATCCCACGATGGTCGCCCTTACCGGCGGCGAGGTCGTGGGCAGCATCGATCTCGGCTTCGCTGGAACCTTCTCTTGGTACGCCACGTTCCTGGGCATCCCTATCATCATGCCCGCCTCCGGTTATACGAGTTCGGTTATTCCGATCATCCTCATGATCTGGTTCGGCTCCACCGTGGAGCACTGGTGCAAGAAGTGGATGCCCGCGTCCGTCAAGATGTTCTTCACGCCCCTCGTCACCATGACCGCCTCGATTGTGCTCGGCTATTTGGTCATCGGCCCCATCGCCACGCTGATCACCAACCTTCTGTCCCTGATCTTCTCCGCCCTGTTTGGCCTGCCCGTTATCGGCTCCGTGCTCGGCTGCACCATCGTCGGCGCGTTCTGGATGTGTCTCGTGATCTTCGGATTCCACTGGAGCCTCATGCCCATCGCGCTCGTGAACCTCACCACGCTGGGTTATGACTACATTCTTGGTGCCGTGATCGCCCACTCCTTCTCCCTGGGCGCCGTGCTCTTTGCCATGTATCTCAAGAACAAGGACGAGAACTTCCGCGGCATCTGCCTGCCCGCCATCATTTCCTCCTTCTTCTTCGGCGTGACCGAGCCCGCCATCTACGGCGTCGCCCTTCCCGACAAGAAGGCCTTCGTGGTTGCGAGTATCGGCTCCGCCGTGGGCGGTCTCATCATCGGCCTCACGGGTGCCATGGTGTACATCTCCGGTGGTCTGGGTGTCTTCAACTGGCTGTCCTTCCTCCCGACCGACCCTGCGAGCACCGTGGGCATCATGCACATGGTCTGGGCGATCGTCGCCTCCCTCGCCGGTGCCGCCGTGGGCTTCGTGATCGAGTACGCGACCTATAAGCCGGAGGCCGCCAAGTAGGCGTCCGCTCCCGGCTGTGCGTCTGCACGTACCGTATAGCGAATAGCGAATAACGGCCCGGCGCGTTCGG
>USHA01000016.1 GCA_900554325.1 uncultured Collinsella sp. | reverse complement strand
TGTTGTCGCCGAAGCCCTCGAGCACGACGTCAAACTCGGTCTTCTCCTCGGCCTCAGCAGCGCCAGCAGCAGGAGCGGCGACAACAGCGGCAGGAGCAGCGGCGGAAACGCCGAAGGTGTCCTCGATAGCCTTGACGAGCTCGGAAGCCTCGAGAAGGGTCATTTCCTTAAGAGCATCGATGATCTCATCGGTGGTAAGCTTAGCCATTTCTAAGTCCTTTCGGTTTCCGTGCGGATGCACGGAGATCAGTTAAAACACGGCGCGAATGCGCCAGGGGTGCGGCGTTGCCGCCGCGGGTGAAAACAGCGACTAGGCTGCCTTCTGCTCGGAGACCTGCTGGATCGAACGAGCGAGACCAGAGGAAACGCCGTTGACGCAGACAGCGATGTCGCGAGCGAAACCGGAGATGAGACCGGCGATCTGGCCGAGAAGCTGATCCTTGGTGGGCAGCTCGGCGATAGCCTTAACATCATCAGCGGAAACGGCCTTGCCGTCGGAGATACCGCCCTTGATCTCAAGGACGCCCTTGGACTTAGCGGAGAAGTCCTTAAGGGTCTTAGCGGCCTCGACCGGCTCGGTCTCGTAGAACACATAAGCGACGGGGCCGGCGAGGATCTCGTCGAGCTCGGGCTGCTCCTGGTTCTTGAGAGCGATCTTGACCAGGTTGTTCTTGTAAACCTTCATCTCGGCGCCACACTCGCGAAGCTGATGACGCAGCTCCTGAGCCTGCTTAACCGTCAGACCGTTGTAGTTGACGACGAACAGACCGGCGTTCTCGGCGATACGGGACTCGATCTCTGCAACCTTGTCGATTTTGTACTGCTGGGGCATGAATTACACCTCCTCGAATTCTTTCCGGGCACGGTCCGCCACAAGGACGTGACGGGGGCATGTCCAAAAAGAAAGCCCCCGCGCTGCATGAGCGACGGGGGCGAGAAGACATATCTACTCGACCACCTCGGCTGGCGGGATGTCCCATTAAGCTCGCGGGCGATGCCCGTTTGCACCGGCTGTCTCTGGCAGCGGATTCGTGCGTGAACCGAAAGTATTATGGCGGGGACCCCGGCGTCGGTCAACGGGCGCGAGGATTCGTACACAAACCCTGCATACGCTCCGGCCGGGAGGGGCAGGGCGAGTTTTCCGCTCGGTCAAGTCCTGGCTCGCACGAAGGCCACATTAAGTGGCCTTCGGCTCGTGCGGAATCTACGGAAAACTCGCCCTGCCCCTCCCGGCCGGAGCTACGGTAACTTTGCTGCGAATCCTCGTGTCCGTTGAGCGACGCGCCCCACGCATAACCCTTATGTCGGTAGGCTGATGTGTTGCGTCCCGTTGGGCTATAAGGTTGAAATGAAGGTGGACAGGCGATTTAGGCCTTCGTCCAAATCTTGGTCGGAGACGCAGTAGCTTAGGCGGATGTGGCCTTCGGTGCCGAAACAGTCGCCCGGGACTAGGGCTACGTTTGCTTCTTTGATGGCTTTGATGCAGAAGGCTTCGCTGGTTAGGCCGAACTTTTTGATGCTCGGGAAAGTGTAGAAGGCTCCTGCGGGCTCTACTGCGTCGAGGCCCATAGCGTTTAAGGCTGCGAGCACGCGTTTGCGGCGGGCTCGGTAGACTTTGAGCATGGGGGTTGGGTCGACGGTCAGGGCTCGCGCTGCTGCGTCCATCTCAAATGAAACGGCACTCGATACTAGGTATTGGTGTGCTTTTGCGATCTCGGCGATGACGGGGGCTGCCGCTGCGAGCCAACCCAGGCGCCAGCCGGTCATGGCCCAGGGCTTGGAGAAGCTCTCGATGACCACTGTCTGCTCGCGTAGCTCCGGGTGGCGCTGGGCAAATCGCTCGTAGCCATCCACATAGACCAGACGGTTGTATACGTCGTCGCAGACTACGTAGATGCCCGCCTGCTCCGCTACGCGTGCCACGGCGTCGAGCGATGCCGCGTTGAGAATGCAGCCCGTAGGATTGTTGGGCGAGCAGATAACGATGGCCTTGGTCGCCGGGGTCACACAGGCGCGAAGCGCTTCCTCGTCAATCTGAAATTGCGCGGGCTCCGTATCCAAATAGACCGCTTTGGCGTGATTGGCCACGACGATGCTCTCGTACAAACCAAAAGCCGGCGTGGGAATGATGACCTCGTCGCCGGGGTTGAGCATGGCCATAAACGTAGCCGACAGGGCCTCGGTCGCGCCGTCGGTCAGGATGACCTCGTCGGCCGAAAACGTAAGGCCCGCGTCCCCCATGTAGGCAGACAGCGCCTCGCGCAGGGCGGGGCGGCCGTTGTTGGGCGGATAGTGCGTGTCGCCACGGTCAAGCGAGGCCGTCACCTCGGCGCTAATCACGTCGGGCGTGGGAAAATCGGGCTCGCCGAGCGCAAGCGCAATGCATCCCGGATGCTGAGCGGCGAGCGCGTTGATTCGGCGGATGCCGGAGGGCTTGAGCGTGGCAAGCGAGGTATTCATGGGCAGACGCATGGCGTTCCTTTCGTAAGGGTTGCACTAGGATAGCGCGGCGGGAGGATGGCAGACGGTGTAACCTAAACGGAAACGGACTGGAAAGGAGATGGCATGGAGGCGATCGCACACGGCGATAAGCCCAAAACGCTGCAATCCATTGCGTATATCAGTATTCCCGATAGCGCCGATCTTGAGTTTTTGCTTTGGGACCTCCAGGATGCCATCGCGGCGTATGCCCGGCTTTCCGGTACTTCGCTCCCCCGCCCGGTTGGCTTGAAGGCAAATGACGTCGGTGCAGTCGATGGCATAGTGCTCGCTGTTGATGATGCATTTGATGATGAGGCGATGACCGCTGTCGAGCAGATACTCGATCGCCTTGGGAATACAGAAACACGCGTCTATGTCGTCGTCCAGGCCGCGTCCAAAAACAACAAGCAGGCGGACGAAGTTCTCGACCGCCTGTATCGGGCATGTCTTCTACGTGACCTGCCATGGTGCGACGGCGTTGTCATCTGTGCCAGCAGCGGCATCGCAGCGCTTCGCCACTCCCCGCGTATGGGCCTCTTGCGTCGGCCATTTTCGGAAGCGATGGATAAGCTTGTGGGCGCTGTGCGCATGGGCTGCTCCATTGAGCATGCGCAGCTGCTTGGCGGCGGCGATGTCGGTAGCGTCGATGTCGACGGCATGGTGCGCGTCAAGCCCGCGCTGCCCGCACCGATCTGGCATGCCATCATGAAACGCCTCGGCACCAGCGCCCAATCAGATATCTAAATTACAGAGCGCCCCAGTCAACGGCCTCGCGCCAGCGCTCGATAAGGCGTTCCAGGCGCCATGCCGCATTGGCGGGACTTGTCGACGGCAGAACGATGGCCGACAGCCCCGTGCGTTCTTGTAGGTAGCGCTTGTAGAGCCGACCAGCTGTACCACCGTTGCATATCACCCGCTCAATGGGAGCTGCGCCGGTAATGCGCTCGGCATGCGCCGGAACGACGTTTTTGATGCTGGCGTCGCTTGAGCCCTTAATGTCGCAGCTCTCGATTACATCCCACAGGGCCACGCCGCCGTTGAGCAGCATGGAGCGCTTGGCGGCAATCGAGGCATCGAGCGTCGCGGGCTCACCGCTTGCCAAAGGATCGCCCTCGTTGGGCGGCACGGGCGCACCGAGGCACGCGGCCATCACGCGCCAAAAGCGGTTCTGCGGATTGCCGTAATAGAAGGCATTGGCACGCGAGAGCACCGAGGGAAACGACCCCAGCACCAAAACGCGCGAGCGCTCGTCAAACACGGGTTCAAACCCATGCTCAATATGCTGATAACCCTCATCTGGCGTGGCCACGAGCTAGGCCCTCAACAGATAACGCACCTCATAGGGCGCAAGTTCAAGGGAGCCCGGCAGCTCGACCGTGGGCGCGTCGTCGGCAAGCAGGTCGACGAAGGAGCCGCTGAGTTCGCCGGCTCCAAAGGTGTAGGGCTCGTTCACGGCATTGACCGCCACGAGCACCGTCGCGTCGTCGCAGGCGCGCTCGAACAGCAGCTGCTTGTTCTGAATCACCACGTTGCGATAGGCACCGTAGTTGAGAGCGCGAGCCGCCGCATCGTCTGCCGAGCGCAGGTGCGCGAGCTGCTTGATGAAGGCCGTCAGCTCGTTGGGCGCAGGCTCATCGAGCGCAGGACGCAGCGCCCAATCGCCATCGGGGCCGCCCTTTTCGCCGGCAATCCCCCACTCGCTGCCGTAGTAGACGCACGGAATGCCCGGCATACCAAAGAGCATGCCGTAGGCGGGGCGTAGGCAGGACTTGTCCGTCAGGATGCTCGCCAGGCGCGGCACATCGTGGTTGTCGACAAACGACAGCAGGTGTTTGCCACGGTAGATGCACCACGGGTCACCGCCAAACTGGCGATGCAGCGAGTGGGCAATCTCGAACATGTTGACCGAGTTAAAGCTGGAGTACAGGCCCTTGTAGCACTCGTAGTTGGTGCAGGAGTCGAGCATCTCGTCGTTGACGATCTGGTTGTAGTCGCCGTGGAGCGTCTCACCAATCAGCACAAAGTCGGGCTTGAGCTCACGGGTAAAGGAGTGCAGGCGGCGCATAAAATCGCGATCGAGCATATAGGCAACGTCCAAGCGCAGGCCGTCGACGCCAAAGACCTCGGCCCAGCGACGCACGGACTCAAGCAGGTAATCGACCACGGCGGGATTTTGCAGGTTGAGCTTCACAAGCTCAAAATGGCCTTCCCAGCCCTCATACCAAAAGCCATCGCCATAGCAGGAGTCGCCGTCAAAGCTGATGTGGAACCAATCCTTGTAGGGCGAGTCCCACTTGCGCTCCTGCACATCGCGGAAGGCCCAAAAGCCACGACCGACGTGGTTAAAGACAGCATCGAGCACCACACGGATGCCATGGGCGTGCAGCGTCTCGCACACGGCGGCAAAGTCGGCGTCCCCACCCAGGCGGCGGTCGATATGGCGCAGACTGCGCGTGTCGTAGCCATGGCTGTCGGATTCGAGCGGCGGGTTGATGAGCACAGCGCCAACGCCGAGTTCCTGCAGGTAGTCGGCCCATTGGGCAATCTTCATGATGGGCGCATCGGGGTTGAGCGCGGCGTTGGCAGCCTGGGCGAGTTCATCCTCGGCGACGGGGGCGGCGTTTTCGCGCGGAGCTCCGCAGAAGCCCAGCGGATAGATCTGATAGAACGTCGTCTCGTATGCCCACATAGCAACCTCCCGGTAAGCTCAACACAACGACATCCATTGTATGCCCGGCTTGTATCCTCTTCCCCAAAATAAGTTGCGGTGGAATAGTTCCTGCTTGGGCCTTCAGAGGCCTTAAACAGGAACTATTCCACCGCAACTGATGAGGAAACGTGATTAGGCAACGGGCTTTGCGCGGCGAATGGCCGGGAACATCACCGTGATAGCGAGGATGACGCCCACGACGGCAATCGACCCGCCCGCGAAGCCGATCCAGGCGATACCGGGACCCGAAACCACGGCTCCGCCGATCGCGGTACCCGTGCCAATGCCCAGATTGAACAGGCCCGAGAAGATCGACATGGCGACGGCCGACGAATCTGCCGGCGTGTGCTTGATGAGCTCGGCCTGAAACGCCACGTTAAAGGCCGTGGCGCAGCAACCCCACAGTGCGCAGACGGCAAGCACTGTCACGAGCGACGATGCGGCCGGCCCCATGAGCAGCAGGGCCACCGGCACGCCGGAGAGCGTGATAGCCAAGAACGGGAAGCGATGCCCATCGAACAGGCGGCCGAACAGCCAGCTTCCGAGCAGACCGGAGCAGCCGAACGCCGTCAGCGTCATGGTGATAGCGCTTGCGTCGACATGGGCGACCTGAGCCAGGAAAGGCTCGATATAGCTGTAGCTTGCGTAATAGCCGGTCGCCATGAAGACCGTGACTGCGTAGAGCGCGATGAGGAGCGGGTTCTTGAGCAGCTCGGGCAGCTGTTTGACGGTAAAGCGCTCACCCGCCGGCATGGCCGGGAACACCGCTGCCTGGTAGACGGCCGCGATGGCTGAGAGGCCCCCGACCACGGCAAACGTCATGCGCCAGCCCACGGCCAAGCCAATGGCGCGACCGAGAGGCAGGCCAAAGATCTGCGCGATGGACGAGCCCGTAGCAATCATGCTGATGGCGAGCGCGCCGTGGCGAGTGTCGACCAGGCGCGAGGCCATAATCGAGGCGACTGACCAGAACACGGCATGTGCGCAAGCGACCACCAGGCGCGCGCAGACCAGGATGGGATAGGTCGGCGCCACAGCGGACAGGAACTGACCGAGCGAGAACACGGCAAGCACACCCAGCAGCATCCGCTTAAACTCGAAACGCGAAGCGAACACCATGAGCGGCAACGACAGCAGCATGACGCCCCAGGCATAGACCGAGATCATGATGCCCGCCTGGGCCTCGGTGAGCGAGAACGACGCGGCGATATCAGTCAAAAGGCCGATGGGCATAAACTCCGACGTGTTGAACACGAACGCACAGCAGGTGAGCCCGACGAGTGGGAGCCACTGCCTGAGCGTGATGCCGTCTTGCCTTGCCTGACTCATATATAACATCTCCAATCATTTTGAGCGGAGGGGATTATATAGCAACGGTCCCGCATCCGTCAGTAACGGACACGGGACCGAAACAATTCGATACACAGAGGTTGCGCCGTCAATAAAATACTAAGCCAACCCCAGCAATATGCCCGCCGAATGCACGACAAACGCCACGATCCAGGCGACCGTCACTTGAAACGCGAACACGGCAACGGCATAGCGCGCGCCCAACTCGCTCCTGACGGCGCCGATGGCCGCCACGCAGGGCGGGTACAGCAACGTAAAGACCAGGAACACGTAAGCGGTAAACGGCGAAAACATGGTCGACAGTGCCGCGGGCGAGGTCGCGCCCAAAAGCACGGTGAGGGTCGAGATGACACTCTCCTTGGCGATAAGTCCGGTGACGAGCGCCGTGGATGCGCGCCAATCGCCAAAGCCAAGCGGCGCCAGCGCCGGCGCGATGATGCTGCCGAGGCCCGCAAGCAGGCTTTGCGACTGATCGGCGACCACATTAAAGCGGATATCGAACGTCTGAAGGAACCAGATGACCACCGTAGCGGCAAAGATAATGGTAAAGGCCTTGGTAATAAAGTCTTTGGCCTTATCCCATGCCAGCATCACTGTCGTCTTGATGCTCGGCAGGCGGTAATTGGGAAGCTCCATGATAAATGGCACCGGATCGCCCTTAAATGCCGTGCGGTTGAGCACCAAAGCCGCAATGCAGCCGACCACGATACCGATCAGATAGAGCGAGACCATGGCGGGAACCGTCGCCTGTGGGAAAAACGCCCCGCACAGCAGACCGTAGACCGGCAACTTGGCCGAGCAGCTCATGAACGGCGTGAGCATGACCGTCATCTTGCGGTCGTGCTCGGATGGGAGCGTACGGGTCGACATGATAGCCGGCACGGTGCAGCCAAACCCGACGAGCATGGGCACAAAGCTGCGGCCCGACAGGCCAAAACGACGCAGCACCTTATCCATGACAAAGGCGACGCGCGCCATGTAGCCCGAGTCTTCCAGAATGGAGAGGAACAAGAAGAGCACGACGATAATCGGCAGGAAGGTCAGCACGCTGCCCACACCCGTAAGCACACCGTCGACAGCCAGCGAGCGCACCACGTCGTTGGTGCCGAACGCCTTGAGGCCCGCATCGGCCGAGGCGATGATGGCAGCGATGCCGTCCTCCATGAGTCCCTGCAACGCCGCGCCGATCACGCCAAACGTCAGCCAAAAAACGAGACCCATGATCACCAGGAACGCCGGGATGGCCGTGTAACGACCTGTCAGGATGCGGTCGATCTTGACGGAGCGCACGTGCTCGCGGCTCTCGTGCGGCTTGACGACGCAGCGCCCACACACGTCGCCGATGAAGCTAAAGCGCATATCGGCCAGCGCGGACAGGCGGTCGGTGCCGGCCTCGCCCTCCATCTGGGTAATGATGTGCTCGATGGCGTCGAGCTCGTTGCGATCCAGGTGAAGCGCCTCGGTCACCAGCTCGTCGCCCTCAACCAGCTTGGTCGCCGCAAAACGCACGGGAATGTGCGCCGTCGCGGCATGGTCCTCGATAAGGTTGGCAATGCCGTGAATACAGCGATGCAGTGCACCGCCGTCTGGGCCATCGGGTGCGCAGAAGTCCAGGCGGCCGGGACGCTCGCGGAAACGCGCCACATGCAGGGCATGGTCCACCAGCTCGCCGATACCCTCGTTGCGTGCGGCGCTAATGGGGACGACCGGCACGCCCAACAGACTCTCGAGCAGGTTGACGTCAATGGCGCCGCCGTTGGTCGTCACCTCGTCCATCATGTTGAGCGCGATGACCATGGGGCGGTCGAGCTCCATAAGCTGCAGCGTCAGGTACAGGTTACGCTCGATGTTGGTGGCGTCGATGATATCGATGATGGCGTCGGGGTTTTCGTCAAGGATGAATTGACGGCTAACGATCTCTTCGCCCGTGTACGGCGACAGCGAATAGATGCCAGGCAGGTCGGTAACGCCCGCCTCGGGGTGGTTGCGGATAGTGCCATCTTTGCGGTCGACCGTCACGCCGGGAAAGTTACCGACATGCTGGTTGGAGCCCGTCAGCTGGTTAAACAGCGTGGTCTTGCCGCAGTTTTGGTTACCGGCAAGGGCAAAATGCAGCGGCGCACCCTCGGGCACGGCCGTCTTTGCCGCGCGGGGCGAATACGTCCCCTCGCCGAGTGCCGGGTGCTCCGTCGTGCCGATTGCGGCGTTAGCGCGCGGACCCGTATCTGTGTCGTGAACACCCACGAGCTCAATCCGTGCGGCATCGTCCTTGCGCAGCGTCAACTCGTAGCCACGCAGGCGAATCTCGAGCGGGTCGCCCATGGGGGCGTACTTCATCATGGTGACTTCGGTGCCCGGTGTTAGGCCCATGTCCAAAATATGTTGTCGGAGTGCCTGGTCGTCCGATGCCACCGATGCGACAACGGCGTCCTTTCCAATCTCGAGCGTATCGAGCTTCACGTCCGTGTTCCTCCCCCGGCGCCCACAGGGCGTTGCATTTTGTTTACCATGACTAACCGTTTGCCATGGCTAACCAATTTTAAGCTAACATGATAGCGTGAACACACAATGACGTTCAATCAGCAGATTGGCGCAATGGGGACAGGCAGGAGAGTTCAGGGCCATAGTTTCCCGATGAGGCCTCTCGGGGAAACTACATCCCAGAATTCTGGCTCGAAACGGGATATGGTTTCCCAAACAGGCCTCTTACGGAAAATGCATCCCGGAATCCCCACTCGAAACGGGACGCACTTTCCCAGTCGAGGCCCTATGGGAAACCGTGTCCCACCTTGAAAGGCAAAACTGGGACGCAGTTTCCGGGCGGGGCATCAAAAACAAAGTTGCGGTGGAATAGTTCCTGGATGGGCTGGTTGATGCCCCAGATCGGAACTATTTCACCGCAAGTTATTGAAGGGCTGGGATGCCCGTCCTCTTACAGATGGCGCTCCAGAAAGCGGAAGGCTAGGCGAATCCAGGGGCGGACCGCCACCTGCTTGTCCTCGTTGTCGACCGCGGTGTTGGCGTTGCCGAGCGAAAGGCCGTGACCGCCCTGGTCAAAGACGTGCATCTCGCAAGCGACGCCCTCCTCCGCCATGCGTTGGGCAAACGGATAGACCTGCGCGATCGGCGCCGTCTTGTCGTCGGACACGCCCCATACAAAGGTCGGTGGCATCTGACGCGAAACATGCGTGGTGGGGCAGATGTCGGCCAGATGCTCGTCAGTTGCCTCGCCGCCCGTCACCATCGACAGGTAGTCGTTGAGCAAATCGCGCCCCGTCTTGCCGCCCGTCTTGGGCACGCGCAAGTCAATGCGCGGATCGCGCGTCTGCATGTCGCGCACATAGGCAAAGTCGAGCAATGGATAGCCCAGCACCACGGCATCGGGACGAATGTCGTCCGGACGCGCCCCGGCAAGTGCCGCGAAGGGGCCGGTCTTCCACTGTGTTGCCAGCGAGGCGCAAATCATGCCGCCAGCAGAAAAGCCCACGACGCACACGCGCTTGGGGTCGACATGCCACTCGTCGGCATTCGCGCGCACCGTGGCGACCATCTTGGCAAGATCTGCCTGGGGGTGCGGAAAGCTCACGTCACCCGTAGAACTCGTGACATAGTTGAGCACAAAGGCCTGGTAGCCGCGGTCCAAAAACGCAAACGCCACCGGGTCCTGCTCGTGCGGAGCGATATGCGTAAACCCGCCTCCGCCGCAGATGATCACCGCGGGGCGGCGGCCATTGGGCTTGTCGGGCAGCGGCTCGGCACCCAGATACGTAAAGGTCGCCGGATAATCCTCGGTCGGCTCCTCGCCCCACAGCGCATGGTTCTCGACAATCATATGTGCTCCCTTCGCGCAAATTATGCGCCCTTGTTTTTTGCCTTCAAGCGTACCCCACTTGAACCCGTGGCGCAGAAACACTCCGGCAATAAGTTTCCCTTCAACTGATATATCACATAATCCCAGTTCAGAGGTATCGTTGAGCAGCGTAGAATAGGGGCGTTGACCAAGCCGCGAAACACATGTGAAACGTTTCCGGCAAACCAAACGCGCGATATGCGCCTATTTAAGTTGGAGGCAACTATGGGTCTGCTCGATTCGCTTAAGTCCACCTTCACCTCGACCGGCGAGGCGTCCGTTCCGCCCGCAGCAAGCTTCGCTACCCGCGAAGGCGTCATCTATGCCCCCGTCAACGGCGTGCTCGTCAACCTGAACGAGGTTCCCGACGAGACGATCGCCTCGGGCATGCTTGGCCAGGGCTATGGCATCGAGCCCATTACCGGCACCATCTATGCGCCCGCCAACGGCCGCATCGGCGCCACCACTGTCACCAACCACTCCATTGGCATGATCACCGAGGACGGTCTTCGCGTGTTCATCCATGTCGGCCTGGGCACCGTGGAAATGAACGGCAAGGGTTTTGCCCGCTTTGTCGAGATGGGCGATGTGGTCAAGGCAGGCCAGCCGCTCATCAGCTTCGACCGCGAGGCCATTAAGGCCGCTGGTCACGAGGACATCGTGACCGTCATCGTCTCCGAGCTCGATCGTCTTAAGAGCATCGACCATGTCGGCGAGTCTGGAACGCTTATCGGCGGCAACCCGCTCGTCAAGCTTGGCGACCCGCTGCTGGTTGCCAAGACCAAGTAGCCAGGCCCCGCGCCACACAGCCAAAAGGCACCTCGTCAAGCGCCCACGACCATTAGGCCGCGGGCGCTTTTCGTTTGAAAAACCATCCCGCCAATGCCTTATCTGTATAGCCCAAATGAGCCGAGCTGCTAGAATATCGAACTGTATGGATAACTATCATTCAACCGTTATGGGAGGATACGTGAACCGCACCAAAATCGCGCAGCTCTATGCCGATGCCGAGTCGCTCGGCGGCCAGACCGTCACCGTCGCCGGCTGGGTCAAGTCCGTCCGCAACATGAAGAACTTTGGCTTTGTTACGCTCAACGACGGCAGCTGCTTCCGCGACCTGCAGGTCGTCATGAACCGCGAGGCGCTCGACAACTACGACGAGATCGCCCATCAAAACGTCTCGGCCGCACTCATTTGCACCGGCACCGTCAAGCTGACCCCCGATGCGCCCCAGCCTTTCGAGCTTTCTGCCACCTCCATCGAGGTCGAGGGCACGAGCGCCCCGGATTACCCGCTGCAGAAGAAGCGCGCAACCGTCGAGTTCCTGCGCACCCAGCAGCACCTGCGCCCGCGCACCAACCTGTTCCGCGCCGTGTTCCGCATCCGCTCTGTCGCGGCTGCCGCCATCCACCGCTTCTTCCAGGAGCAGGGCTTTGTCTACGTCAACACTCCCATCATCACCACGAGTGACTGCGAGGGCGCCGGCGAGATGTTCCGCGTGACCACGCTCGACCCCAAAAATCCGCCCCTCACCGAGTCCGGCGAGGTCGACTGGAGCCAGGACTTCTTTGGCAAGCATGCAAGCCTCACCGTTTCCGGCCAGCTCAATGCCGAGAACTTTGCCATGGCCTTTGGCGACGTGTACACCTTTGGCCCCACCTTCCGCGCCGAAAACTCCAACACCACGCGCCACGCCGCCGAGTTTTGGATGATCGAGCCCGAGATGGCCTTCGCCGACCTTAACGACTACATGGATAACGCCGAGGCCATGCTCAAGTATGTCCTCAAGGACGTCATGGCCACCTGCCCCGACGAGCTCAATATGCTCAACAAGTTTGTGGACAAGGGTCTGCTCGAGCGCCTGGACCATGTCGCCAACTCCGTCTTCGCCCGCGTCACCTATACCGAGGCCGTCGAAATCCTGGAGCAGGCAGTCGCTGCTGGCCACCAGTTTGATTACCCCGTCAGCTGGGGCATCGACCTGCAGACCGAGCACGAGCGCTTCCTGACCGAGGAGCACTTTAAGCGACCGACTTTTGTGACCGACTACCCGGCCGAGATCAAGGCGTTCTACATGCGCATGAACGAGGACGGCAAGACCGTCGCCGCCGCCGACTGCCTGGTTCCCGGTATCGGCGAGATTATCGGCGGCTCCCAGCGCGAGGAGCGCCTGGATCTGCTCGAGGCCCGCATCAAGGACCTGGGCATGAATCCCGAGCAGTACAAGTACTACCTTGACCTGCGCCGCTACGGTTCCTGCAAGCACGCCGGCTACGGTCTGGGCTTCGAGCGCTTGGTCATGTATCTGACCGGCGTGGGCAACATCCGCGACGTCCTGCCGCACCCGCGCACCGTGGGCAACGCCGACTTCTAATCGTCGGACGCTAGCTCGCGTCGCCACACGCCAACGCTCATCGCATAAGCGTCTCTCGACATCGGTCGAGAGACGCTTTTTTCAACAGCATCCGTCAAGCTTTTGGCAAGTTTTTGGTCAGTTGAGCAGGGCTGTTGAAAACTCGACCCGCCGTTTGCCGACGACTACCGACCGCCCAGAGCGCCCTGCGCCCCTGGGAAAGCCCCACGTCCTAGGCTCCATACCGTCGTCACCCAAAACGGAAAGGACGTGGGCACCATGACCGAAGCCGCTGTTGAAACCTACGACACCACGACTAGAGGCGCCGCCTCGATGGCAGCCTATCGCGCCGTTCGCATCCTGCAACTATTAAGCGAAAACACCGGCGAGGACAAGGCCATGCTTTCCGATGAGTTGATCCGGCGCCTCTCCCATCCCGACGACCCCGCCCGCATGCCCATCTCGGCGGCGCGGCGCAGCATCTACACCGCCATCTCCGCGCTTCGCCATGCCGGATACGAAATTGAGTACAAACGCGGCGTGGGCTACAAACTTCTTACCCGCCCGCTCACCGATGAAGAGATCATCCGGCTCCACGGTATGGTCATGCGCAACCGCTCCACGCCTATCGCTATCCGCAAGAGCATGGCGCAGCACTTAGTTGCCATGGCGAGTGCCGACGTTCGCGGCTACCTCGATACACCCGAACCCGTTCCGAGCGCAGGCAGCAAGGCTACCAAGGCAACACGCACGCCCATCAAGCGCATCGACACGTGCGAGCTCGTCGAGCAGGCCATCGACCATGGAACCACGGTGAGTTTTGATATTTCGAGCGTCACGGCACGTGGCGAAACCGAAGTAGCACGGATGACACTCCGCCCCTTTGCCATCAGGCAGCGCGATGGCATCTCGTATTTGCTGGGAACGGTCTATGACGCCCGAGGTGCCGATGACACGCTGCGCACCGTAGAGATTGGCCGCATGAGAAACGTCACCACACGTCTCCTCGACGGCAAGAAGCTCTTCGCCGCCCTCGACGAGGAGGACGACGCCTCCTCCGCCGCATAAGACCCTCCGCCGCCCATTCGACTACCCGTACCGCCCATCCGATTCTGTATTAAAAAACCCGCCAGGCTGTTGTAAAAATGGACATCAGCGCTACTATAGTTCCACTTGCACTTTGTCCCAGTGCAGTGTTTCCAGCCATTTTTATACTGGGGGTAATGATATGAAGGACATCACCATCAGTCGCAGGAGCCTTCTGGTCTCCGCCGGCCTGCTCGCGCTCGCCCCGCTCGCCGGATGCGGCGGCAACTCTGGTTCCGGCTCTGCTGCCGCCGGTTCCGACTACACCATCGGCGTTCTGCAACTCACCGAGCATTCCGCACTCGATGCCGCCAACGACGGCTTTGTCAAGGCCATCAAGGAGAGCGGCCTTAAGGTCAAGATCGACCAGAAGAACGCCCAGAACGACCAGTCCACGTGTAAGTCCATTGCCGACAAGTTTGTGGGCGACAACGTCAACCTGATTTATGCCATCGCCACGCCCGCCGCGCAGGCTGCCGCCGGCGCCACGGCCGATATCCCCATCGTGGGCTGCGCCATCACCGACTACGCCGCCTCCGGCCTGGTCCAGGACAACGACAAGCCCGGCACCAACGTCACGGGCGCTTCCGACCTCACCCCGGTCGCCGAGCAGCTCGAGATGATGCAGAAGGTCCTGCCCGACGTTAAAAAGGTCGGCCTGCTCTACTGCACCGCCGAGTCCAACTCCGACGTCCAGATCAAGGCCGCCAAGAAGGAGCTCGACAAGCTGGGCCTCGAGTACACTGACTTCACCGTCTCGAGCTCCAACGAGATTCAGTCCGTCGTCGAGTCTGCCGTGGGCAAGGTCGACGCGCTGTACTCCCCCACCGACAACACCATCGCCGCGGGTGCCTCGCAGGTCGGCCAGATCTGCAAGGAAAACAAGCTTCCCTTCGTGACTGGCGAGGAGGGTATGTGCATGGCCGGCGGCCTGTTCACCCTCTCCATCAACTATGAGGACCTGGGCTACGCCGCGGGCGAGATGGCCGTTAAGATCCTGAAGGGCGAGGCCAAGCCCGAGGATATGCCGATCAAGCACCTCTCGAGCAAGGACCTGGTCGTCGTCAAGAACGACGAAATGGCCGAGGCCCTGGGCATCGACCTTTCCGCCCTGGACGCGTAATGCCATACGCGGCATGCGTCTAGAGCCCGTGCTCGCGCTTTAGCCGCGTTATTCAATATCTGAGCCACAGGGGCGGGCGCTGTAGACCGGCGTCCGCCCTGCTTGTTTCAGGTAAAACAAAACGTCTGTCCGTAACTCTTCTATGCATTGTTACCGCTATTATGGTGAATCACGTGTCCACCCTATCCTAGGAGGTATGAAGCATGCTCATTGCATTGCAGGGCGCCGTTTCGCAGGGCGTCCTCTGGGGCATTATGGTGCTTGGCGTGTTTATCACGTTCCGCCTGCTCGACATTCCCGATATGACCTGCGACGGCAGCTTTGCCCTCGGCGGCTGCGTCTGCGCTGTGCTCATCGTCAATAACAACGTCGACCCGCTGTTCGCCGTGCTGGCCGGTATGTGCGCCGGCGCCATCGCGGGCGCCGTCACGGGCATTTTGACCACCGTCTTTGAGATTCCTGCGATCCTCGCCGGAATCCTCACCCAGATCAGCCTGTGGTCCATCAACCTGCGCATCATGGGCAAGTCCAATACGCCCATTCTTGCCAAGGGCACCGTGTTCTCCGCCGTCAGCAATATGACCGGTCTGCCGCAGTCCACCGTTGCCATCATCTTGGGCATCCTGCTCGCCGTGGCTATCGTTGCCATCCTGTATTGGTTCTTTGGCACCGAGATCGGCTCGGCGCTGCGAGCCACCGGCAACAACGAGTACATGATCCGCGCTCTGGGCGTCAACACCAACTCCACCAAGATGATCGCCCTCGTGCTCTCCAACGCCCTCATCGGCCTTTCGGGCGCGCTCATCTGCCAGAGCCAAAAGTATGCCGACATTGGCATGGGCACCGGTGCCATCGTTATCGGTCTTGCCGCCATCGTCATCGGTGAGGTGCTCGGCCGCCTGCTGCCCGGCGGTCTCACGCAGTTTAGCGTCCGTCTTGCCTCCGCCGTCTTTGGCTCCGTGGTGTACTTCCTTATCCGCGCCATCGTGCTGCAGTTGGGCATGGACGCCAACGACATGAAGTTGCTCTCCGCCGTGATCGTCGCCGTGGCCCTGTGCGTGCCCGTGGTTTGGGAGCGCTATAAGCTCCGCAGCTCCTACACGAAGGGAGATGAGGCAGATGCTTAAGCTCTCGCATGTCAAGAAGACCTTTAACAAGGGCACCGTCACCGAGAAGCGCGCGCTCACCGGCGTCGACCTCACCCTGAATGACGGCGACTTTGTAACCGTGATCGGCGGCAACGGCGCCGGCAAGTCCACGCTGCTCAACATGATCGCCGGCGTGTACCCGCTCGATTCGGGCGTTATCGAGCTCGACGGCACCGACATCTCGCGCCTGAGCGAGTCGCAGCGCGCCAAGTACCTGGGCCGCGTGTTTCAGGACCCCATGCGCGGTACCGCTGCCGACATGCAGATTGCCGAGAACTTGGCCCTCGCCAAGCGTCGCGGCCAGCGTCGCGGCCTTTCGTGGGGCGTCACCAAGGCCGAGAAAGATGAGTACGTTGAGCTGCTCAAGCGCCTGGACCTTGGTCTGGACACGCGTCTCAACGCCAAGGTCGGCCTGCTCTCGGGTGGCCAGCGCCAGGCACTCACCCTGCTGATGGCCACGCTCACCAGGCCGCGCCTGCTGCTGCTCGACGAGCACACTGCGGCCCTCGACCCCAAGACGGCCTCTAAGGTGCTCAACCTGACCGAGGAGATCGTCGACGAGAACCACCTGACCACGCTCATGGTCACGCACAACATGAACGACGCCATCCGTCTGGGCAACCGTCTGATCATGATGCACGAGGGCCATGTGATCTACGACGTGGCCGGCGACGAGAAGAAGTCGCTCACCGTGGCCGACCTGCTGCAGAAGTTCGAGGAGGTCTCGGGCGGCGAGCTCGCCAACGACCGCATGCTGCTAAGCTAAAACCTGCCAAAAAGGGACAGGTTTATTTTGGTAGGTTTTATCTGCGCAAACGCCAAAACCGCCGCAAAGGGACAGAGGCCCTTGCGGCGGTTTTCGCATATTATGTCGATAATCCGATATTCAACCAGACATTCTGGCTAAGGACTAAGGAAACTGCCATGAAAAGACTCCCCGCTTTGCGTTGGCCGCCGCGTTGTTTGCCGGCGCGCTCGCAGGCATCCCAAGCCTCGCTTTCGCGGGAAACCTGCCCGCCGCTATTGACGGCTCCGTGGCCGTCATGCACACCAACGATATCCACGGCAGCTACAAGTACAGCTACAACGCAAGCAAGGGCACCGGCACTGTGGGCTTTGACGGACTGGCGGTTCTCTATAGCGCCCAAAGCAGCGCCCCCGATCTTTTACTCGATGCGGGCGACACCTTCCACGGACAGTCCTTCGCCACCATGAGCGAGGGCAAGAGCATCGCCGAGCTCATGGACACCTTCTACGCCGACGGCTACGACGCAACCACGCCAGGCAACCACGACTGGAGCTACGGCGCGGACAAACTCCGCACCATGACCGGCTACAGCACCACCGGCACGCCCTTCGCCATGCTCTGCGCGAATGCAACGTCCTCGAACGGCGCATGGAGCTCGAGCATCACGAAGACGCTCGATCGCACCTGGGAGGATACCGAGGATCACTCCACATTCGACTACAAAATCAAGGTCGGCGTCGTGGGTGCCATGGATGAGTCGCTAGGCTCCTCGCTGCGCGCGGACCTGGTCGCGGGCACCAGCTTCTCGAGTGCCGCG
This sequence comes from uncultured Collinsella sp., assembly GCA_900554325.1. Taxonomy (GTDB): domain Bacteria; phylum Actinomycetota; class Coriobacteriia; order Coriobacteriales; family Coriobacteriaceae; genus Collinsella. The sequence continues at coordinate 12,251 of USHA01000016.1, read as the reverse complement.
AACGCCATCAATACCGAGGCAGAGCAGCTGCGCAAGGAGGGCTGCGATGTTGTTGTGTGTATCGCGCACACGCTCGACGCCAAGACCTTTGCCACGCGACTCCGTGGCGTCGATGCCCTTATCGCAGGCCACGAGCACATCAACCTTAACGAGAAGGTGACGGGAGCCGACGGCAAGACGATCCACGTTGTCGAGGCAGGCAGCGCCTTTGCCGAGGTGGGGCTGCTTTCCATTCCGTACAAGTACAACACGAATGACACCGAGACGACCGACGATGACACGGTCACGGTCCCTGCAGACGGTAGCGACGAGAAGCTCTACGCCGCTAAGAACGTCAACGACCTTTTGGCAGACCCCGACAAGGGCTCCGACTACCAAAGCCGCCTTGAAGCCGTCCGCAACAAGATCAAGCCGCTCGACGAGGACTTTGAAAACGAATCGAACAAGGTGCTCGGCACATCCACCACCAACTATTTCTACGGCGAGGACGCCGCAGGCACGCATGGTTGGGAAATGGTGCGCACCACCGATTTCCGCCCCAGCAAGGAGGGCGACACCACCAAGGCCCAGACCATCGGCCACGTGATTTGCGGCTCCTATCTTGCCCTGACGGGCGCGGACTTCGCTATCGAAAACGCCGGCGGCATCCGCGGCGGCATCGCGGCGGGCAACGTGACCGCCGGCAACGTCATCGCCATCTCGCCCTACGGCAACACCGTGGAGACCTGGACCATGACCGGCGCGGACTTCCTCGCAGCGCTCGAGCACTCGCTACAAATCAGCGACGATTGCAACGACAGCTACGAGCTTCAGCAGGCTTATGTGGCGGCCGGTCACACCGAGCAGGAGGCGCAAAACAAGTACAAGTGGCGCGATGACTCTGGCAGCGTTCTCTCCTTTGGCGGCATCAACGTGACGATTGATTGGACGCAGCCCGAAGGCAAGCGCATTGTGAGTGCCACACTCACCAAAGACGGCAGCACGTTCGATCCCACCAAGACCTATACCGTCGCCACCAACAACTACATCATTACCAACACGACCGACTTCCCCACCTTCGCAAACGCCACCAAGCACACCGAGTGGGGTACCTGCGAGTCAGCGCTAAGGGCGCTGATCGGGCAGAACGGCTGGGAGAGCAAGATGGCCGGGCTCGCCGGCACCATCGGCTTCGGCTCCGCAGCCGTGGACCCCACGCCCTCACCGGCCCCGACGCCTAAGCCCTCGTCTAAGACGGACACGGCGACCACGAAGGTCATCACCAAGAAGACGACCGGTAAGCTTGCCGCAACGGGAGACCGCACGCTGGCAGTAGTTGGCGCGTGCCTTATCGGCGGCATCATCGTCATCATGCTCGGCATTATCTGGAAGCGTCGACGCTAAGCTACACCGCCGGGCCTTACAGCCCCGCCGCGTAAACCTTATATCGAGCACAGAAGCCCGTCCGATGTGATCGGACGGGCTTCTTGGTGGGTATCATGGTTGGACGATCATTAGGAGGTTTTCCCTACATGGAATTGTTTGAGCCGATTCTTCATTTCTTTGAGCAACGGTGGGTCCACAACATCATCTGGGCCGTCATCTTGGCGATAGGCACCGCCGTCGCCGCCAAGGTCGTATCCAAGACCCTGAACCATCTGCTTAACCGAGACGATAACCCGCTTCCGGCATCGAGTATCTTCATCAACATCGCGCGCGCCGTCATCTGGATGATCGGCGGCAGCTTTATCCTCGACAACTGCTTTGGCATTAACGCAAACGCGCTCGTCGCCGCTCTTGGCGTCGGCGGCATCGCCATTTCGCTCGGCTTTCAGGACACGCTGTCAAACCTTATCGGCGGCATGCAGGTGACCTTTATGGGCATCATCAAGCCCGGCGACAATATCGAGGTCGGCGGCGTATCCGGCGTGGTCCAAGACATCACTTGGCGCCATACAACGATTGAGGATGCCTGTGGACAGACCATCATTGTGCCCAACTCCAACATTTCCAAGAACACACTCGTGCATTTGATGCCCTTTGGGCGCGTGGCCGTGCCCGTTGCCGTAAAGGACACGTCCAAGTGGGCTTCCCTTGACGTGCTGGCAGACGAGCTCACGAGCGCAACCAAAACGGCCGTCTCGCCCATCTCGGGCTTTGACAAAGAGCCCTACGTGCTCTTTAGCGAAATCGGCGACTTTGGCATCAAAGGAAAGATCATCTTTATCGTCAGCGACGACAGCACCACTTTCACCGCTGCCGACGCCTGCATCCGCGCCATCGCCCCCATCATCGCCTAAACCACCGCAAAGGGGTCAGGCATCTTTGTAGTGGTTTTCATTCGTGGTACCATGGTTCATATAGTTGTTTAAACGACTAAGGGAGCAACATCATGGAAGAGGCCTACCGTCAAGCACGCAAGCGCGGCGAGCAAGGACGTCGACGCGCCATTAGTCAAAGCGAGTATCCGTACCTCACGGACCTCGATAGCTTGGTTGCCCAGCTCCCCTTAGGCCAGCGAGAGAATGTCGGCCTGAGAGACATTCCGCTCGAAATGGTCGTCGGTACGGTTACCAAGGGCCGTCAGTCCGCCTTTTCATGCAACTTTATGCCCCTACTGCCGTTTGGCACCGAGTTCGCCCGCAAGTGGTCCAACCTCTACGACATCCAGGTAACCGAGGGTTATCGCGACCCCATCATCGTCACCGAGTTCATGCATCGGTTCTATGTCCAGGAAGGCAACAAACGCGTCAGTGTCCTCAAATTCCTGGACGCCCCGACGGTTTCGGCCAAGGTCACCCGTCTCTACCCCGGCACATGGGATTCCGTCGAAAGCCGCCTGTACGGTGAATTCTGCGCGTTTTGGCGCGTCTGCCCCCTATACGAGATCGAGTTCTCGCGTGAGGGAAGCTACGAGACGCTCGCCAAGATGCTCGGTCAGAATCTTATCGAAAAATGGCCGCAGAAAAAGGTCGACTACCTGCGCCACACCTTCCTGCTCTTTAAGCGCGCCTACCTTCGCGCAGGCGGCGACCACCTGGACATTACGCCCGCCGACGCCATGCTCGTGTACCTCAATGTGTACAACCAGGACCGCCTGCTGGATACGCCGACGGATATCGTTGTAAACCGCCTGTGCAAGATTTGGCGCGAGCTGGTCATCGCCGGCAAAAATGACGAGGACAAGGTCGATCTTGTCGAAGCACCGAGCGTCGACGAGGAAGAGTCGCCCGCCAAGTCCACCTCCGGTGTGCTCAACTTCTTTATGGGCAAGACCGTCTACTCGGTGGCCAACCCCCTGCGCATCGCCTTTATCCATGAGTTCCCCTGTGCGACGTCGAGCTGGGACAGCCTGCACGACCAAGGGCGCCAGTATCTCGATGAGCACTTTGGCGGTATCGTGCGCACTGAGGCGTTCGAGGACTGTCACGATCCGGATGTGTTCTACGCCGCCGTGGAAACGGCTGTCAAACATGGAGCAAACGTCATCTTCTCGACCTCGCACCGCCTGATGGAATACACGCTCAGGGCTGCCGTTGAGTATCCCCAGGTTCGGTTCCTCAACTGCTCTATCGGCCTTCCCCATCAAAGCGTCCGTTCGTACTTTGGCAAGATGTACGAGGCCAAGTTTCTCCTGGGCGCCCTTGCCGCCAGCATGGCGGACAACCACCGCATCGGTTACCACGCGTCGGTATTCGCCTCGGGCGCACTCAGCGAGATCAACGCCTTTGCGATTGGCGCCTCGCTGCTCGACCCACGCGCGCAGGTAATCCTCACCTGGGGCGATGTGCCTGCAGGTGGTCTAGTCGAGGCCATGTACCGCGAAGGCGTGAGCGTCATGACCGGCGCTGACATGTCAAAGTCGCTCGAAGACCCAACGGCCTACGGACTCCACCGCCTGGTCGATGGCAAGGTTTCCGGCATCGCCATGCCGGTATGGAACTGGGGCCGTTACTACGAGCTCATCGTTCGCAGCCTTCTGCACGGTACGTGGGACGAGACCAGCGATGACAACCAAGTGCGCGCCGTCAACTACTGGTACGGCATGAGCTCAGGCGTTATCGACATTCGCTACGCTCCGGGCCTGCCTTATCAGACGCGCAAGCTTGTTCAGCTCCTCCGCAATGGCATTGTTGAGGGATCCATCAACCCCTTTGGCGGCGAGCTCCACAGCCAGAACGGCGTGGTACAGATCGAAGGCTTCCCTCCGCTGCCGAGCACGCAGATTGTCGAGATGAATTGGCTGGCGGACAACGTGGTGGGCACCATTCCGCAGCTCGACGATGAGCCGAAAGTCCCTGCCCTATGAAAATCCTTGCCATAGCCGATACCGAAGAACGATGCCTTTGGGAGTGCTTTCGCAAGGAACGCTTTGAGGGAGTCGACCTGATTTTGTCCGCCGGCGATCTGGACCCGGACTATCTTGAGTTTTTGGTTACGGTCATCAACAAACCGCTCATCTACGTGCGCGGCAATCACGATGACCGCTACGCACGTCATGCACCGGGCGGATGTATCTGCGTGGAAGACAGCGTGTACACGTACCGAGGGATTCGCATTGCGGGCCTTGGCGGGTCCATGCGTTATCGCGACGGCGCCAACATGTACACCGAACGCGAGATGTCCAAGCGCATGCGTAAGCTGTCGCGTAAGGTTAGGATGGTCGGCGGGTGCGACATTCTGCTTACCCATGCACCCGCCGCCGGTATGGGTGATCTGGACGATCTGCCGCATCGAGGATTCGAGTGCTTTAACACAGCACTCGAATCCTGGAATCCCGACTACATGGTGCACGGGCATGTGCACCAAAGCTACGGCTACGATTTTCAGCGCGAGCGGCAGCATGTGTGTGGAACGACGATCATCAACGCCTGCGGCTATACGCAGTTTGAGCTCGACCAGACGCACTACCCCATCCGCGGCTGGCAAGCAGCTTGGCTCAACTCACAAACCATGCGCCGCGAGCTCAAACGCCACGAAGCCATCGAGTCTTCAACAGCCAGAACACCCTGGTAACCACCATAAAGGGGACACTGTCCCCTTTGTGGTGCTTTTGACGCGATAGCAAGAAACCCGATCCTGCACAAGGCAGAACCGGGTTTCTTTAGCAATGCTTGCTGTACTCAGGCAGTAACTAGCAGTTACTCAGCCAGGAAGTCACGCTGGACAGCGGGATCGACCTTGACGCCAGGGCCCATGGTGGAAGACACGGAGATGGACTTGACGTACTTGCCCTTAGCAGAAGAGGGCTTGACGCGCAGGATCTCGGTGTACAGGGCAGCGTAGTTCTCGACGAGCTGCTGCTCAGAGAAGGACTTCTTGCCCAGGGGCACGTGGCAGATGCCGTAACGGTCGGCGCGGTACTCAACGCGGCCGGCCTTGAGCTCGGAGACCATCTTGGCGACGTCCATGGTCACGGTGCCGAGCTTGGGGTTCGGCATGAGGCCACGGGGACCAAGGATCTTACCGATGCGGCCAACCTTGGCCATCATGTTCGGCGTAGCGATAGCGGCGTCGAAGTTGATCTCGCCCTTCTGGATCTGGGCGACGAGCTCGTCGGAACCGATGATGTCGGCGCCGGCAGCCTCGGCCTCGCGGGCCTTCTCGCCCTCGGCGAAGACGGCAACACGAACGGTCTTGCCGGTGCCGTGGGGCAGGGAGATGGAACCGCGGATGTTCTGGTCAGCCTTACGAGTATCGATGCCCAGACGGAAGTGGGCCTCGACGGTCTCGTCGAACTTGGCGGTGTCGAGCTCCTTGATGAGCTTGGCAGCCTGAAGGGGGGTGTAGAGCGTGGCGCGGTCAATCTTCTCGGCAGCGGCGTTATAGCTCTTACCATGCTTAGCCATATGCATTACCTCCTGTGGTTAAACGGGCGTGAGCCCTCCCACATCGTATCGTGTGCCCTATTGCACACATTTAACGGGCGCCCCGGTCGGGTCACCCGTCGTTACCATAAGAAATCGCTACTCAGCGATGGTGACGCCCATGGAACGGGCGGTACCGGCGATGATCTTCTTGGCGGCGTCAATGTCGTTGGCATTGAGGTCCGGCATCTTGATCTCGGCGATCTTGGTGAGCTGCTCCTGGGAGAGCTGACCAACCTTGTCGGCCTGGGGCTTAGCGGAACCAGACTTAAGGTTCAGCTCCTTCTTGATGAGGTGAGCCGCCGGCGGGGTCTTGGTGATGAAGGAGAAGGACTTATCCTCGTAGACAGAAATCTCAACGGGGATAATGTCGCCCTTCTTGTCCTGCGTCTCGGCGTTAAAGGCCTGGCAGAACTGCATGATGTTCACGCCAGCAGCGCCCAGGGCGGGGCCGACGGGAGGAGCGGGGTTAGCTGCACCAGCAGGAATCTGGAGCTTAATGACGTTGGCAACCTTCTTCTCAGCCATGGTCATTCCTTTCGAATCACGAGTGTGAAGTACTTGCTATATCGTAAGCACGCACGTGTTAGAAGCACTCCTGAGATGAGCAGTCACAGAAGAAGCACGCTCGCGCGAACGGACGAAAACTTAAGCGATGACAGCGACCTGGTTAAAGTCGAGCTCGACCGGCGTCTCGCGGCCAAAGATCATCAGCGTGACCTTGAGCTTGCCAGCCTCGGTGTTAACCTCGGAAACCTTGCCATCAAAGTCGGTAAGCGGGCCATCGGTGACGCGGACGGACGTACCGACCTCAATATCAACCGAGGTGCGCTTGGGCGAATCGCCCTTACCGGGACGACGAGTCATCTTGTTGTACTCGTCGCGGGAAAGCGGAGCGGGCTTGCCGTTGCCGCCTAGGAAACCGGTGACGCCAGGCGTATTACGAACACACGTCCAAGCATCGTCATCCATCTCCATGCGGACCAGGACATAACCCGGGAAGATCTTGGAATCCTTGGTCTCACGCTTGCCACCCTCTTTAATCTCGGTGACGCGCTCCATAGGAATCTCGATATCAAAGATACGGTCCTGCATGCCCATAGTCTCGATGCGATGCTCGAGATCGGACTTAACGCGGTTCTCGTATCCAGAGTAAGTGTGAACGACGTACCAACGCTTAGACATGGTTTAGCCCCTCAATCCAGAGAACAGAGCAAGAGCCTCGCCAAAGCCAGCATCGAGCAGAGCGATGACGACGCCGACGACGATCAGAGAAGCGCAAACAACAACCGAGTAGTTCACGAGCTCCTTCTTATCGGGCCACGTGACACGCTTCATCTCGGACTTGACCGAAGCGAAATACTTCTTGGTGCGGGCGAAGAAACCAGGCTTCTCGTTCTTCTTGGCAACGGCCTTCTTGGCCTCAACCTTGGAGTTGGCGGCAGCTTTGTTGGCAGGTGCCGGCTGCTGAGCCTTCTTCTTGTTCTTCTTGTTGGCCATTTGGGTTACCTCCGCGCAATGCGCTTATACATGAGTAAACCGTAAGCCCCCAAGTGGGAGCTTACGGAATAATGACTGGCACGCCAGGAAGGACTCGAACCCTCAACACTCGGTTTTGGAGACCGATGCTCTACCAATTGAACTACTGGCGTATGTGACTAGAGACTAGCGAGTCTCTTTGTGCAGCGTGTGGTGACGGCACCAGGGGCAATACTTCTTGATCTCCATACGATCAGGCATGGTCGACTTGTTCTTGGTGGTCGTATAGTTGCGGCGCTTGCACTCAGTGCACGCAAGAGTAACTAGAGTACGCATGTATCCTGAACCTTTCATTTCCGCCCCGTACGGGCACGAGTTGTTACTTTATCAGCTCCACGTAAGTGCTGTCAATGAAAACCTCGAGTCAATTGGTTCTCGGTGGATCCATTCATATTTGGAACACATCAATGAAGCCATCGAGAGCTAATCGACGGTGCATCCAGGACCATTATCGATCCTCTCGACACCAGCAACGGCTCAATATCCATTGCAGAAAAGAACCCGGCACCCATATAAGTGCCGGGTTCTCTAAGTCAGCTATATCAAAGAGCTAATTTACTCAATGATCGTGGAGACGATGCCCGAACCGACGGTGTGGCCACCCTCGCGGATAGCGAAGCGCAGGCCCTCCTCCATGGCGATCGGGTGGATGAGGTCGCCCTCGATGGTGATGTGGTCACCAGGCATAGCCATCTCGGTGCCCTCGGGGAGCTTGACCGTACCGGTAACGTCGGTGGTACGGAAGTAGAACTGAGGACGATAACCATCGAAGAACGGGGTGTGACGGCCGCCCTCCTCCTTGGTCAGAACGTAGATCTCGCCGGTGAACTTGGTGTGCGGGGTAACCGAACCGGGCTTGCAGAGAACCTGGCCGCGCTCGATGTCCTCACGCTTGATGCCGCGGAGCAGCAGACCGACGTTGTCGCCAGCCTCGCAGAAGTCCATGGACTTACGGAACATCTCGATACCGGTAACGACGGTGTTCTGGGTATCCTTGATGCCGACGATCTCGACGGGCTCGTTGAGCTTGAGCTCACCGCGCTCGACACGGCCAGTAGCAACGGTACCACGGCCGGAGATGGTCATAACGTCCTCAACGGCCATCAGGAACGGGAGGTCGTTGTTACGAGCAGGCGTCGGGATGTACTCGTCGACGGCCTTCATGAGCTCGCGAATGGCGTCCATCCACTTGGCGTCGCCCTCGAGAGCGCCCAGAGCGGAGCCACGGATGACGGGGATGTCGTCGCCGGGGAAATCGTACTCGGAGAGGAGCTCACGGGTCTCCATCTCGACGAGGTCGATGAGCTCGTCATCGTCGACCATGTCGCACTTGTTCAGGAAGACGACGATGTAGGGAACGCCGACCTGACGGGCGAGCAGGATGTGCTCGCGGGTCTGAGCCATGGGGCCGTCGGTAGCAGCGATGACCAGGATAGCGCCGTCCATCTGAGCAGCGCCGGAGATCATGTTCTTGACGTAGTCAGCGTGGCCCGGGCAGTCAACGTGAGCGTAGTGACGGTTCTCAGTCTGATACTCAACGTGAGAAGAGTTGATCGTGATACCACGAGCGCGCTCCTCGGGAGCCTTGTCGATGTTGGCGTAGTCGGTGAAGTCGGCGCCGCCGCACAGGGACAGGTACTTGGTGATCGCAGCAGTCAGAGTGGTCTTGCCGTGGTCAACGTGACCGATGGTGCCGATGTTAACATGCGGCTTAGAACGGTCAAATTTTGCCTTTTCAGCCATTGGAATATCCTCCCTTGTATCGGTTTGATTTTGGTTACAACAGCTCTGCATCTACAAAAATGTACTGCAAGGCTATTCTACTAAATTCTACCCATAAAATCAAGTGATTTTACAGGAAATTTTGCCGAAGCATCCTTGCCCCGGCAAAATCCTTTGCTTTTTCAGCAATTAGGCCTTGGTGCGGCCTGCAATGATCTGCTCGGCGATGTTCTTGGGCACCGGCTCGTAGTGAGACGGCTCCATGACATACTGGCCACGGCCCTGGGTCTTGGAACGCAGGTCGGTAGCGTAGCCGAACATCTGAGCCAGAGGCACGAACGCATTGACGCGCTGAGTGCCAGCCATAGCCTCCATGCCCTGGATCTGACCACGGCGGGAGTTCAGGTCACCGATAACATCGCCCAGATACTCATCGGGAACGACAACAGCAACCTTCATGATGGGCTCAGTGATGATGGGATCAGCCTTGCGCATAGCCTCCTTGAAGGCCATAGAACCAGCGATGGAGAAGGCCATTTCAGAGGAGTCGACCTCGTGATAAGAACCATCCCACAGGGTGACCTTGACGTCAACCACGGGATAGCCGGCCAGAACACCGCTCTTCATTGCGCCCTGGATACCATTGTCAATAGCCGGGATATACTCCTTGGGGATCGCGCCGCCAACAACAGCGTTGACGAACTCGTAACCCTTGCCAGCCTCGTTGGGCTCGATCTTGATCTTGACGTGACCATACTGGCCCTTACCGCCAGACTGACGAGCATACTTGGTATCCTGGTTGGCTTCCTTGCGGATGGTCTCACGGTAAGCGACCTGAGGTGCGCCCACGTTAGCCTCGACCTTGAACTCACGCAGCAGACGGTCCACGATGATCTCCAGGTGCAGCTCGCCCATGCCGGCGATGATGGTCTGACCAGTCTCCTCATCGGTGTAGGTCTTGAAGGTGGGGTCCTCCTCAGCCAGCTTTGCCAGCGCAATGCCCATCTTCTCGTTACCAGCCTTGGTCTTAGGCTCGATAGCAACGCGGATAACGGGCTCGGGGAACTTCATGGACTCCAGGATGATGGGATGCTTCTCGTCACACAGAGTATCACCAGTGGTGGTGTTCTTCAGACCCACGACAGCAGCGATATCACCTGCGTAGCAGCAGTCGATATCCTTGCGGTGGTTGGAGTGCATCTGCAGGATGCGGCCCATACGCTCGTTGGTGTCCTTCACCGAGTTGTACACGGTGGTGCCGGACTCGACCTTACCGGAGTAAACACGGAAGTAAGCCAGCTTACCAACAAACGGGTCGGTAGCGATCTTGAATGCCAGAGCTGCGAAGGGAGCGTTGTCGCTAGACGGACGGGTCTCCTCTTCCTCAGTCTCGGGGTTGACGCCCTTGATGTCAGGCACATCGGTGGGAGCGGGCATATAGTCCACGATAGCATCCAGCAGCTTCTGGACGCCACGGTTCTTGTAAGAAGAACCGCAGACCACGGGAACCAGAGTGTTGGCGATGGTCTCCTTGCGGATCGCAGCCTTCAGCTCTTCCTTGGTGATCTCCTCGCCCTCGAGGTACTTCTCCATCAGCTCCTCGTCGTTCTCGGCCACAGCCTCGACCAGGATGTTGTGGTACTCCTCGGCCTGCTCACGCATATCCTCGGGGATATCCTCGGTGCGCATATCGTTGCCCAGGTCGTCGTAGTAGACCTCGGCGTTCATCTCCACCAGGTCAACGATGCCGCGGAAGGTGTCTTCCTGGCCGATGGGCAGCTGGATAGCCACGCCATTAGCGTGCAGACGATCGTGCATCATCTGAATGCAGCGGAAGAAGTCGGCACCCATGGTATCCATCTTGTTGACGTAGACCATACGGGGAACCTTGTACTCGTCCGCCTGGCGCCAGACAGTCTCAGACTGGGGCTCGACACCACCCTTAGCAGCCAGAACGGTCACAGAACCGTCCAGCACGCGCAGGGAACGCTGAACCTCAACGGTGAAGTCCACGTGGCCCGGGGTGTCGATGATGTTGATGCGGTGACGGTTCTTCTTGAATGCTGCGGGGTCCTTCTGGGTCTCAGAATGGCTCCAGTAGCAAGTGGTCGCCGCGGAAGTGATGGTGATACCACGCTCCTGCTCCTGGGCCATCCAGTCCATGGTAGCGCTGCCGTCGTGGGTCTCACCGATCTTGTGGTTGATGCCGGTGTAGTACAGGATACGCTCGGTAGTGGTGGTCTTACCAGCATCGATGTGAGCCATGATGCCGATATTTCTCGTCATCTGAAGAGAAACTTCTCTGGATGTAGCCATGAAATGAACCTCCTACCGATCAGATCAATAACGGAAATGTGCGAAAGCCTTGTTGGCCTCGGCCATCTTGTGGGTATCCTCGCGCTTCTTCACGGCGTTGCCAGTGTTATTGGCAGCGTCCATGATCTCAGCAGCCAGACGCTGGCTCATGGTCTTCTCGCCACGGCTGCGGCTGTAAGCAGTCAGCCAGCGCAGGCCCAGGGTCTCACGACGAGCGGGGCTGACCTCCAGGGGAACCTGGTAGTTAGCACCACCCACGCGGCGGGTCTTGCACTCGAGGCTGGGCATAATGTTCTCCATGGCCTTCTCAAAGGTCTCCAGGGGATCGTTGCCGGTCTTCTCCTGGATCATGGTGAAAGCATCATACACAATCTTCTGGGCGACGCCCTTCTTGCCATCCAGCATCACGCTGTTGACCAGGCGGGTGACCATCTTGGAATTGTAAATAGGATCAGCTAAGACATCGCGCTTAGCAATGTTACCTCTTCTAGGCATCTTTCTTCCCTCCTTCACAGAATGATATCATCGGTACTCGAAAGTAATTAAACTCCCGTTGTGTCACAAAGAGCTGACCTTACATAAACTGTTGACCATCCGCTCAGGGCGGACTTGTTATTTATATAATGGAAAGCCGTTTATGGCGGTCGTTCCTCAATTACTTCTTCGCTGCACCGGCCTTAGGACGCTTTGCGCCGTACTTGGAGCGGGCCTGGCCACGACCTGCAACACCCTGGGTATCCAGAGTACCACGGATGATGTGGTATCTTGTACCCGGCAGGTCCTTAACTCTTCCTCCACGGATCATAACAACGCTATGCTCCTGAAGGT
>USHA01000015.1 GCA_900554325.1 uncultured Collinsella sp. | reverse complement strand
AGGAAAGCACTTAATGTGCTTTCCGTCTTGCGCAGGACTGTAGAGCAGCAAACTTAACCCGCCCCGGCCCCCGATGGCCCCAGACCGGCGGGAAAGACAGGTTCAGATGGGGCTTTGATGCATGGGTGGTCTGTGCTCGTGCAAATGGGTATCATATTTTAGTTATTGCATCGACTCTGTGATGCATGTTTGTACGTTCCCGGCGGTCGGTTTGCCAGAAGCGCCCCGTCGGTTGTTCCAGACCCGTTTCGAAGAAAGGAAACCACACGAACCTATGGCAGCTAAAAAATCATCTCCCTTGAAGATCATTCCGCTCGGCGGCCTTGACGGCATCGGCAAGAACATGACGGTCTTCGAGTGCGGCGACGACATGGTGCTCGTCGACGCCGGCCTCATGTTCCCCGACGACTCGCAGCCCGGTATCGACCTGGTGCTTCCGGATTACACCTATGTTCTGGAGAACGAGGAAAAGCTCCGTGGCATCATCGTCACCCACGGACACGAGGACCACACCGGTTCGCTCCCGTACCTGCTGCAGGACCTCAACAATAAGGTGCCCATCTTCTCGAGCAAGCTGACGCTCGGCTTTATTGAGGGCAAGCTCTCCGAGTTCCGCATCCGCGCACCCAAGTTTCGTGAGGTCAAGGGCGGCAGCCACGTCAATCTTGGTGGCATTTCGCTCGACTTCTTCTCGATGACGCACTCCATTCCGGGTGCACTGGGCGTGTTCATCCGCACAAATCAGGGCACCGTTATGCACACCGGCGACTTTAAGCTCGACCAGACGCCCATCGATGGCGTCACGCCCGACTATGCCGCTATCAGCCGCTTTGCCAAGCAGGGCATCGACCTGCTGCTGTCCGACTCCACCAACGCCACGGTTCCTGGCTTTACCAAGTCCGAGGCCGAGGTTGGTCCCAACCTGCTGCATGCCATCAAGAACGCCCCGGGTCGCGTGTTCGTCGCGTCGTTCTCGAGCCATATCCATCGTTTGCAGCAGATCTGCGATGCCGCCCGCAAGTGCGGCCGTAAGGTCGTTGTGACCGGTCGCTCCATGCTCACCAACACCCGCGTCGCGCGCGAGCTGGGCTACCTCAACATCGACGATGCCGATATCATCGATGCCTTCGATATCGATAACCTGCCCGACGACAAGATCGTCGTCATGTGCACCGGTTCGCAGGGCGAGCCGCTGTCGGCCCTGTCTCGCATGGCCAATGGCGAGCACAAGACGCTCTCTATCCACGAGGGCGATACCGTCATCCTCTCGGCAACTCCCGTTCCCGGCAACGAGAAAGCCGTCCAGCAGGTCGTCAACAGCCTGGCCAAGCTCGGCTGCGACGTGTGGGATAAGAACCGCGCTCTTGTTCACGTCTCGGGCCACGGCAGCCAGGAGGAGCTTAAGCTCCTGATGGCCATGGCCAAGCCCACGTACTTTATGCCGGTTCACGGTGAGGCCGTGCATCTGCGCGCCCATGCCCAGCTGGCCCGCAAGATGGGCATCAAGGACGATCATATCTTTATCCTCGATAACGGCGACACGCTCGAGATGCGCGGTGGTATCGTCAAGCGCGGTACGCCCGTCGAGTCCGGCGTCGTCTACGTCGACGGCCTGCGTATCGGCGATACCGACCCCATCGTCCTGCGCGATCGTCAGAAGCTCGCCAATGACGGTATGGTTACCGCTGTTGCCATCGTCTCGCTCAAGCACAAGAAGATCGAGGCCATCGAGTTCTCGGGCCGCGGCGTCTCGTTTGCCATCGACGACCAGTTCTCTGAGGATGCCTCCGCGTCCATCATGAAGACGATCGAGAAGGGCAAGTTCAGCTTTACGAGCAGCGGCTCCGATGCCATTCGCAAGGCCGTGCGCGACTCGCTCTCTAACTTTATCTGGAGTCGTACGCGCACCCGTCCGATGATCATCCCGGTCGTCATGGAGGTTTAGTTTGGCGCGCGGATCTGCACAAAACGCCAAAGGTAATAAGGCCAATAACCAACCGGCATCTGCTAAGGGTGCCGGTTCCCATCTTCGTGCCAATAAGGGCCACGAGGCCGACTTCGACGATTTTGAGCCCCTGGTCGAGCCCTCGGCCAACCGCGATATTGCCGGCGTGGTCATCGCCGTTTTGGCGATTGCGTCCTTCATTGCCGTGATTTCTCCGGCGACCGCACCTGTGACGGCTGCGGTTGCCGGTTTCTACCACCTGGGCTTTGGTCTGGGCGCCTACGTGCTGCCGATCGTCATTTTGCTGTTTGCCGCCACGCTCTTTTTAGGCGAGGACTCGCCGCTCAACATTCGCTCGGTCGCGGGCGGAGCCGTGGTCTTTATCGCCGTTGTCTCCATTCTTTCTCTGATGGTGCCGGGTACGAGCGACTCGTGTGACCTTATGTTCACGCCGCAAAATCTGTCCGCCTCGGGTGGCTACATCGGTGCGTTTATTGCGAGTGCGCTGCAGAATGCCCTGGGTAAGCCTATCGCGATGGTGGTCCTGTTGGGTCTGGCCGTCGTTGGTTTTGTCATCATCGGCTTTTCGGTGGGTGGCGTGCTGCGCTCTGCTCGCGACCGCGCGGCCGATTTTGCCGAGCGCCGTCGTGCCGATGTTAACGCGAGCCCGTGGGGTGACGACGAAGCCCTGTCGGTGCCCGGCGTTGCCCGTCCGCACCTGAGCATTCTTCGTCAAAAGGGCTCCGATATGTCCGTGACCACGGTCATGGGCAACGATGTGGACCCGGTTTTGGACGATGACGACGAGGACGAGGATCCGTTTGTCGACGTGTCCGATGCCGTGGAAGCTGAGCGCGCTAAGACGACGCTGTTGCCGCGCCGCCATGCCAAGAAGGGCAAGGCTGCGCCCAAACTCAATACCAGTGAGCCCGACCCGTCTTGGTCCGAGAGCGAGATTGAGCTCACCGAGGGCGATGACGAGGACGACGAGGCTCCGATTGAGACCGCAAAGACAACTTTGCTGCCGCGTCGCCATGCAAAGCGCGACCAGGTAATCGGCCAGTTTTCGATGGAAGACGACCCCGATAAGATCGACGAGTCCGAGCCGCCGTTTGCCGTGAATCCTGTCTCGGCAGCACCTCAGATCCCCGACTTCTTGAAGCATCCCAAGGTTGCCGATGCGCCTGCCTTGAGTGCTGTCGAATCGGCTGCGGCTAGCGATGGGGGAGCGGACGGCGGCGCCGCAGATAACGAGGGCGAAGAAGAGGACGGCCTCAAACTTCCGCCACTTGAGATTCTGCATGCCAACCCGCAGTCGGCTTCCTCCGCGTCTTCTGACAAGGAGCTGGAACAGACTGCCGAGTCGCTTCAGTCCACCTTGCTGGAGTTTGGTCGTAGTGCCCGCGTGGTCGGCTGGATCGCCGGCCCCACGGTGACGACCTTTAAGCTGCAACCTGGCGAGGGCGAGCGCGTGAGCAAGATTTCGAGCCTCGAGGACGATATCGCGCTTTCGCTTGCTGCCCAGTCCGTGCGTATCTTTGCCCCGATCCCCGGCACCTCGCTTGTGGGTATCGAGATCCCCAATCGCAAGCGCCAGAACGTCAACCTGGGCGACGTGCTTCCCTATGTGAAGGGCGGTCCGCTCGAGCTCGCCATCGGTCGAGATGCCGAGGGTACGCCGGTCGTCGCCGACCTTGCCAAGATGCCCCACCTGCTGATCGCCGGTACCACGGGTTCCGGTAAGTCGGTCATGATCAACTCCATCATCACGACCTTGCTCATGCGCGCCCTTCCCGAGGACGTTCGCCTGATCATGGTCGACCCCAAGCGCGTCGAGCTTGCGGGCTATAACGGTCTGCCGCATCTTTACGTGCCTGTAGTGACCGAGCCCAAGCAGGCCGCGAGCGCTCTGCAATGGGCCGTGTCCGAGATGGAGCGTCGCCTGAAGGTCTTCGAGCGTCTCAACGTGCGTAAGATCTCGACCTACAACGAAAAGCAGGCCGCCGGCGAGTTTGAGCATTACGATAACCCGCCGCAAAAGATGCCCTACCTGGTCATCATCATCGACGAGCTCTCGGACCTGATGATGGTCGCCGGTAAGGATGTCGAGGCCTCGATCGTGCGTATTGCTCAGCTGGGCCGTGCCGCCGGTATCCACCTTATCGTGGCCACGCAGCGCCCGAGCTCCAACGTGGTGACGGGCCTTATCAAGGCTAACATCACCAACCGCATCGCCTTTAACGTCGCCACGGGTATCGACTCGCGCGTCATCATTGATCAGATGGGCGCCGAAAAGCTCACTGGTTTGGGCGACATGCTGTTCTCAAAGGTCGACTGGGGCAAGCCTCGCCGTATCCAGGGCTGCTTTGTCTCGGATGACGAAATCAACGAGATTGTCGAGTTCGTCAAGTCGCAGAGCGAGCCCGACTACCACGAGGAGATCCTGTCTGCCGTGGCGCCCGCTTCCATGTCCATGGCGTGTGGCGGCGGCATTGTCCGCACCGGAGTCGCCGAGCCGCAAGACGATGATCCTCTCATTTGGGAAGCCGCCCATATTGTGGTGGAATCGCAGCTTGGCTCCACATCTGGCCTGCAACGTCGTCTGAAGGTTGGCTATGCGCGCGCCGGGCGTATTATGGACATGCTGGAAGAAAAGGGTGTCGTCGGTCCGCCCGACGGTTCCAAGCCGCGCGAGGTCCTGCTGGACGAGGAGGGGCTTGCCGCGCTGGAATCTGTCGACGCCGAGATGGCACGTGAAGATCGTGAGTTTGGAGGATTCTGATGGCTGCACGCTTTGGTGACATGCTGCTCGAGCAGCGTCGCCGAATGGGCCTTTCCATTCAGCAAGTCGCCAACACCATCAAAATCAGGCCGCAGATCATCGAGTTTTTCGAGACCGGTAACTTTGCTTCGATGCCGCCGCGCGGCTATGCGCAGGGCATGATTTCGAGCTATGCTCGCTTTTTGGGCCTCAATCCGCGCGAGGTCGTCAATGCCTACTTTGACGATCTGATGGCATATGAGCGCGAGACGTCGCAGCAGGGCGGTCGTTTTCAGGACGCCGCTGGCTACGTCAATTCGCGTTCCTCGGTCGATAACGGGCGCTTCCTGATGGTTCAGGGCGGTCGTTCGACGCGTTATGGACAGCGTCCTCAGCAGGCCGGTTATATTACCGAGACGGGTTCGGGCGAGGAGATTCGTTCGCAGCGTGACCGGTTCCGCAGTACGCCGATGCCCGAGGACCGTGCACTTCCCGCTGCCCGCGGCGTGGCTCGTGACCCTCGTGCCGGCTACGGCGACGGCGGCTATTCCGATCGCGGTTACCGTGGGGTCTCTTCTGGTCGCTCTCGCGGTGGCTATGCGGATGCCGATACCACGCAGGTGACGCCGCGTCTTCGCTCTCAATCACAGCCGTATGGCCAGCGCTCTTCGGCTCCGCGTTCGGGCCAGCGTGGCTATCAAGGCCGCGGTGAACTTGCGCCCCGCTCGGGTCAGCGCAGCCTTCAGGGCCAGGGTGGCTATCGCAGCAGTTCCAATCGTGGACGCGGCGGATCACGTACTCCTCAAAACAACGGGCTCGATCCGCGTATCGTCTACGCCGGCATCGGTGCCGTTGCGCTGTTGTTGATTGTGCTCATCGTGGTGCTTCTGCGCGGCTGCGCATCTTCGGCGCCCGAGACCACGCCCGAGACGCCCACTGCTACCAAGACGACGACCAAGAAGTCTTCTAAGAAGACCGAAACGGTCGACGAGGACGAAGACACCGATGAGGCGACGGATGAGTCGACTGACTCGGACGCTACCAAGACGACGGCCAAGAAGGAAGAGAACGAGGTCACGAAGGTCAAAGTCTCCGTTGCCAAGGGAAAGACCGCGTGGATTGAGGTCAAGGTCGACGGCAAGTCGGTCTATGGCGCCCAAGCGACTGGCCCCTTTGAGCAGGAGTACTCGCCCGAGTCCTCGATCGAGATCACCACGTCCAAGCCTTCCGATGTCACCGTTACCAAGAACGGTGAAAAGGTTCGTTACGATACCAAGACCTCGGGCGTGGCGCGTGTGACGATCACCGTTCCCAAGAAGGAGACGACTGATTCCGAGAATGGTGAAAGTTCTGATGGTACCGATACCACCGATGGTGCCGATACCACCGACGTTACCGATGCCCAGTCCACGGATGGCGCCGATACCGCAACTGACGGTCAGACACCCACCGATTCTACCGACTATTCGTACGATAGCTACTAAGCCGCTCGTACGCGAAAGGAAACATCATGGCTAAAGATTCCAGCTTCGACGTCGTGTCCGAGGTCAACATGCAAGAGGTCGACAACGCCTTCCAGCAGACCACGCGCGAGATTTCCCAGCGCTATGACCTTAAGGATTCCGGCGCCACGATCGAGCTTTCGAAGGGCGACAAGCTCTTTACGATCAGCGCCCCGGCTGACTTTGTCTCCAAACAGATTATCGACGTGCTGAGTTCCAAGCTCATCAAGCGCGGCATTGACCTCAAGGCTGTCTCGTGGGATGCTCCTCAGGCGGCATCGGGCGGCACCGTGCGCGTGCTCGGCCATATTGTCGAGGGTATCGACCAGGCGACCGCCAAGAAGATCAACAAGGACATCAAGGACCAAAAGCTCAAGGTCAAGGTGACCATCGAGGCCGACAAGCTGCGTGTTTCCTCTGCTTCGAAGGATGCGTTGCAGACCGTAATCCAGTTCCTGCGCGACCAGGACTACGGCCAGCCGCTACAGTTCACCAACTACCGCTAATATCATTCGAAAGGACCGCTCTCCAACATGGATACACCGTTGGGCTCCGTGCTCTACATCACCCTCGGGTGCGCTAAGAACGAGGTCGACACCGACCGCATGCGTTCTCTTTTGACTGCTGCGGGCTACGAGGAGGCATTCGACCCGCAGGATGCCGATATCGCCATCGTCAATACATGCTCGTTCCTCGCCTCCGCAACGTCCGAGAGCATCGAGACCACGCTCGAGCTCGCCAACGAGGTTCAGGACGGCGTTCGTTCTTGCCCCATCGTTATGTGCGGCTGTGTGCCGTCGCGCTATGGCGACGACCTGCCTGACGAGCTGCCCGAGGTCGCTGCCTTTGTGAAGGCCGACGAGGAGGACGGCATCGTGGCGGTCATCGATGGCGTGCTGGGTGTCGAGCGTGAGATCGCGGCCTATATCCCTCAGGTCAAACGTACCGTCGAGGGTGCTGTCGCCTACGTCAAGATTTCCGATGGCTGCAACCGCTTCTGCAGCTTCTGCATGATCCCCTATATTCGCGGTCGCTATCATTCGCGCAATGCCGAGAGCATTATCTCCGAGGTACGCGACCTGGTTGCCGGCGGTGTGCGCGAGATCGTGCTGATCGGCCAGGACACGGGTATTTGGGGCACCGACTTTACTGACGAGGATGTCGCCGAGGGCTCGCCGCGCAATCTGGCGCAGCTGCTGCGTGCCGTCGCCGAGGCCGTGCGCCCGCACAACGTCTGGGTCCGCGTGCTCTATCTGCAGCCCGAGGGCATGACCGATGAGCTTATCGATACGATTCGCGATACGCCCGAGGTGCTGCCCTATATCGATATCCCCGTGCAGCACTGCGACGCGCGCATCCTCAAGGCTATGCGCCGTTCCGGTTCGCGCCAGGAGCTCGAGGACCTGTTCCGCGATCTGCGTGAGCGTATCCCCGGCATCGTGATCCGTTCCACGGCTATGGTCGGCTTCCCGACCGAGACCGACGACGAGTTCCGCGACCTTATCGACTTTATGGACACCGTCGGCTTTGACTACACGAGCGTCTTTGCCTACTCGCAGGAGGAGGGCAGCCTGGCCGCTAAGATGGAGGGTCAGGTCGACGAAGAGGTCAAGCTCGAGCGCGCCCAGGAGGCCATGGACCTGGCCGAGTCGCTCGGTTTTGCCGCCACCGTCGCACATGTGGGCGAGCGCGCCCAGGTGATCGTCGACGGTATCGAAGAAACCGAGGACGGCGCCGAGCTGATCGGCCATGCCTGGTTCCAGGCGCCCGATTCCGATGGCGCGGTCCACTTGGACGCCAGCGAGGCGTCCGTGGGCGATATTCTGACTGTCGAGTTTACCGATAGCTTCTGCTATGAGCTTATCGGCCATGTTGTGGAGTAGGAGAGCATCGTGGCAAACGAGAGCAATAAGGAACTGACGAGTGTTTGGACGCCCGCCAACATCGTGACGTGCGTTCGCATCGTTTTTATCCCGGTGTTCATGATCGTGTCGGCGCTTTCTCACACGAGTGTTGCCGGTACGGATTGGAGCACCTTCGACGGCCCGCTCGCCGCCGCTGCCTTCATTCTGTATGTGATCCTGTCGTGCACCGATAAGGTCGACGGTTATCTGGCGCGTTCGCGCAACGAGATCACCGACTTCGGTAAATTCTTGGACCCCATCGCCGATAAGCTGCTCGTGTTTTCGGCCCTGCTGTTGTTCTTGGATTTTGGCATGGTGACCGTGTGGTCCGTGTTCATTATCCTGTTCCGTGAGCTTCTGGTGAGCGCCCTTCGCATGGTCGCGAGTGCGGCCGGTGTGGTCGTTGCGGCCGATAAGCTCGGCAAGTACAAGACGGCGACCACGATGGTCTCCATCTGCGGTTACCTGTGCGTTTTTGCTATGGCCGGCTTGCACCTTGGCCCGGTGGCGCTGACGCTCGGCATCTACTCGGTGTCGCGCTTCCTGTATGCCGTTGCCGTTGTCTTGACCGTTATCTCGGGCGCCCAGTACTTCTGGAACTGCCGCAAGATCGTCTTTTCGGTCTAGGTCCTGGTGGGTATGACGGACTCTTTTGAGCAGATTTCCGCACATAACGAGGAGCTGGCGCGCGATATCGTCGAGCGCGCGAGCGCTCGGGGTGTGACGGTTTCGACGGCTGAGTCGCTGACGGCGGGTATGATCGCCTCGACGATTGCGGATATCCCGGGCGCCTCGGCGGTGCTGCGTGGCGGTGCGGTGACCTACTGCGATGAGATTAAGCATCGCGTGCTGGGTGTTGAGCAGGAGACGCTCGACCGCTACACCGCGGTGTCGCATCAGACCGCGCGCGAGATGGCGGTGGGTTCGCTGGAGCTGTACCAGAGCGATATTGCAGTGAGCGCAACGGGTTATGCCGGCCCCGGCGGTGGCACTGAGGACGATCCGGCGGGCACTTTCTATATTGGCTGGGCGCATCGTTCCGCCGATGGGGGCGTGCCGGTCGTGGACTCTGTGCGCTGCCACTATGAGGGCGACCGTTCGTGTGTTCGTGCCCATGCGGTCACGGAGGCATTGGGTCGCATTGCCCTTGTGCTCAACTCTATGGAATAGACGTGTTTTAAGGGGCCTCCGAGCCCCTTAATTGTGGAGATAGGGACCTTAGACTCATTTGGCGTTTGTGCTGGTTGTAGATGTTTTTTTGCCTGCCTTGTTCATATTTGGTCCTTTGTGGTCAAGCATTTGGTCAGTGTTTGGTCGGCGTTTGGTTGGGTTTTGGAAAGACCGCCTGCATATGATTGGCCTGAACGGTTGACCACGAACAGCCGTTCGTTTATTATCGATGCAGGTTGTTAAGAGGAGGGCTATTCATGGCCAAGAATTCAGGTCCCGTACGTACCGTTCATGCTCGCACGACGGGTAAAGAGCGCGATGAGATGATCGCCACCACCAAGGCCGAGATCGAGAAGAAATTCGGCCAGGGTTCCATCATGAGGTACGGCGACGGTGGTCCCGAGCTCGAGGTCGAGGCCATTCCCACGGGCGCCCTGGCCCTCGATGCCGCGCTGGGTATCGGCGGCGTGCCGCGCGGCCGTATCGTCGAGATTTACGGTCCTGAGTCCTCCGGTAAGACGACGCTTTCGCTCGAGATCCTGGCCGAGGCCCAGGCAATGGGTGGCGTTGTGGCATTTATCGATGCCGAGCATGCGCTCGATCCCACGTATGCCGCGCGCATCGGCGTGGATATCGACGAGGTGCTCATTTCCCAGCCCGATACGGGCGAGCAGGCGCTCGAGATTGTTGATATGCTCGTGCGTTCCGGCGCCATCGATGCCATCGTCGTCGACTCCGTCGCCGCGCTGACCCCGCGTGCCGAAATCGAGGGAGAAATCGGCGATACTACGGTCGGTCTTCAGGCTCGCCTGATGAGCCAGGCGCTCCGCAAGCTCGCCGGCTCGCTGTCCAAGTCCAACACGACGTGCATCTTCATTAACCAGCTGCGTGAGAAGATCGGCGTCATGTTCGGCAACCCCGAGACTACGACGGGCGGCCGCGCCCTTAAGTTCTTCTCTTCGGTGCGTATCGACATTCGTCGTATCGACAGCATTAAGCTTAAGGACGAGGTTATCGGTAACCGCGTGCGCGCCAAGGTCGTTAAGAACAAGGTGGCAGCTCCGTTCCGTTCTGCTGAGTTCGACATCATGTACGGTACGGGTATCTCTAAGGAGGGCTCGATTCTGGACATGGCTGTCGAGTGCGGCATCTGCAAGAAGATGGGCTCCTGGTTTGCCTATGGCGAGGACAAGCTCGGCAACGGTCGCGAGGCCGCCAAGGCGTTCCTGCGCGAACACCCCGATTGCGCTGACGAGATTGAGCATAAGGTCCGCCTTGCCTGCGGACTTGAGTTTGATGACGATGCTCCGTCCGAGGTCGAGCTGACCGATCAGCCTGCGCCTGAGGAGTTTGACGAGCTTTACGCCATCGATGGTTCCGCCATGCTCGATGATGACGACGAGTAGCGGTTACGCTCATGTCGTATACGGTGACCGAGGCCACGGTCGTCTTTCCCGACAAGAAGGCGGCCTCCTCGTTCTCGAGCGGGTATGCGTCCAAAAAGCCTTGCGCACATATCGATTGTGAGCTTGAGGGCGGTTTTGAGCGGTCCATTTGGATTCCCGTGCGGGTCGCGCGGCTGTATGTCAAAAACCGCCCCGATCTTCCCTGTGATTGGGACAACTTTCGTGAGGCGGTGCAGCTCATCGAGCGTAAATGTGCGCTTACCATGGTGACCGAGATGTTATCGCGCCGCGACCATGCGACGGGTGAGGTCCGTGACAAGCTGGCTCGCTACGGCTTTCACCAGCCCGCGATCGATTTCGCCGTCGAGCGCGCCACCGAATATCACTTTTTAGACGAGAACCGCTTTTGCTCGTACTTTATCGAGGAGCGCAAGCGGCGCGGTTGGGGACAGCGCAAAATCGAGACCGAGCTCAAGCGCCGTCATGTCGTGCTCGATGACATTCCCGGTTATCCCGAGGATTATTTTGCCGTCGAAGACGATTTGGCGCGTGCGTCAGCCCTGCTTGCCAAGCGGCGTGTTCCAGAGACGCGCGGATTCGAAAAACTGGTTCGGTTTTTGATGGGCAAGGGCTTCTCGTATTATATCGCCGCCGATGCCGTTAAGGCACGTCTCGATGCCGAACGCGAGGAATGTGCGGTTTAGGCGTATGCGTTTTGTGGCCCTGCCGTTCACCGTGTTTTAGCCGCCGTGCTGGGGCCATTTATTTGACAGTTGTTGTGGTTCAACGTACGATAAACACTGTCATTTGCTTTGTGATATGTGCTCATCTGTGATGAGTTTGTTTATATGTTTATCTGTATCCGACCCGCATAAGCTGCGCCCATATTACTCAAATGTCGCGAGCCGTTCGTAAGGACGGTTCGCTTTGTTGTGTAACGAATCCATAAAAAGGAGTGAGCATGCCTATCATCGCAGCGCTCGTTGGCATCGTTTTGGGTGCCATCGCCGCCATTGCCTACATGCGCACCGCCAAGCAGGGTAGTCTTCACGAGGCCGACGAAAAGATCCAGTCGGCACACGCACAGGCTGAGTCCCTGATCGGTGATGCAAAGCGTCAGGCCGAGACCCTCAAAAAAGAGGCTCTGCTCGAGGCTAAAGAGGAGATCATCAAGAACAAGCAGGCCGCCGAGGCCGAGGACAAGCAGCGTAAGAACGAGATTCGTACGCTCGAGAACCGCGTGATGCAGCGCGAGGAATCCCTCGATCGCCGCAACGACGCTCTCGACAAGCGCGAGCATCAGCTGTCCAGCCAGGCCGGTCAGGTCGAGAAGCGTTCTCGTGAGCTCGAGGAGCTCTGCGCAAAGCAGACCTCCGAGCTCGAGCGTATCGCCGACCTTACCCGCGAGGACGCCCACAAGGAGCTCCTCGATAAGGTTCGCGGCGAGGTCACCCACGAGGCCGCCACGATCATTCGCGAGTCCGAGCAGCAGGTTCGCGCCGAGTGCCACAAGACCGCCCAGGAGATTCTGTCCCTGGCGATTCAGCGCTGCGCTGCCGATCACACTGCGGAGGTCACCGTTACCTCCGTGCACATTCCCTCTGATGACCTCAAGGGCCGTATCATCGGTCGCGAGGGTCGCAACATCCGGACCTTCGAGCAGGTTTCCGGCGTCAATCTCGTGATCGATGACACGCCCGAGACCGTCGTTCTTTCGAGCTTCGACCCGGTCCGTCGTGAGACCGCCCGTGTCGCCCTCGAGAACCTCATCGCCGACGGCCGCATTCACCCTGCCCGCATCGAGGAGATGTATCACAAGGCTGCCGACCTGGTTCAGCAGCGCGTACGCGAGGCTGGCGAGCAGGCTGCCTTCGATACCGGCATCCACGATCTGCACCCCGAGATCGTCAAGACCCTTGGTGCCCTGCGCTACCGTACTTCGTTTGGTCAGAACGTGCTTCAGCACTCCCTTGAGGTCTCTGATCTGTGCGGCGTGATGGCTTCCGAGCTTGGCCTGGACGTTGTGACCGCCAAGCGCGCCGGCCTGCTGCACGACCTGGGCAAGGCAATCGACCACGACGTCGAGGGCCCGCATGCCGTCATCGGCGCCGAGCTCGCCCGTCGTTATGGCGAGAAGCCCGTTATCGTCCACGCTATCGAGGCTCACCATGCCGATGTCGACCCCAACACGGTGCTCGATGTCCTGGTACAGGCCGCCGATGCTGTCTCTGCCTCTCGCCCCGGTGCCCGTCGCGAGTCTGCCGAGAACTACATCAAGCGTCTTGAGAAGCTCGAGGAGATTGCCAACTCCCATGACGGCGTCGAGCGTACCTATGCCATGCAGGCTGGTCGCGAGGTCCACGTCATGGTTCAGCCGGACAAGATCTCCGATGCCCAGTCCACGGTTCTGGCTCACGATATCGCCCATCAGATCGAGGAAGAGATGGAGTATCCCGGTCAGGTGCGCGTCGTCGTGATTCGCGAGAGCCGCGCTGTCGATATCGCTAAATAACATGAGCGACGCGAACGAGCTCATCTCATTTATCGCGTCGATGTCGGGGGAGGGCAACCTTCGCGTCGAGGAGAACCTTGGCGAGGGGTATGTTCGCCTCCGCGTTTCGGAGGCCGAGCGGCGCCAGGCAAAGCACGACATTCAGCATGTCGAGGATATCGTCATCGAAATGCTCCGAAATGCTCGCGATGCTGGCGCCGACAAGGTCTATCTCGCCACGACCAAGGAAGATGGCGTCCGCACGCTTGTCTTTCTGGATAACGGTTCGGGCGTTCCGCAGGATATGCAAGAGCGAATCTTCGATGCCCGCGTTACCTCCAAGCTCGAGAGCATGAAGATGGATCGTTGGGGCGTTCATGGTCGTGGCATGGCATTGTTTTCGATCAAGCAGAACACCGACGAGGCCCGTGTGGTCACGTCTGGCGTCGATCTTGGTTCAGCCTTTAAGGTGAGCGTTGCAGCCGACCGCCTCAGTGAGCGTGCCGATCAGTCCAGCTGGCCCCAGGCCGTCAAGGATGAGGACGGACGTTATGTCTGTGCTCGCGGTCCTCATAATATTATTCGCGCCGCCTGTGAGTTTGCGCTTGAGGAGCTGCGTGGTTGTGATGTCTATCTTGGTTCTCCGTCTGAGATTGCCGCGACTCTTTATGCTCAGGCGTCAAGTCGGCTCGATACGTCTCGTCTCCTGTTTATTGATGACGAGAGCGAGCTTCCGGTTGTCGATCGTTTGGGCCTTGCCTCTGATGCCGAGGACTTTATCCGTATCTGTTCGGGTTTGGGTCTTGAGATGTCCGAGCGCACGGCCCATCGCATTTTGGCAGGGCAGATTAAGCCCGTTCGCGGTGTGACTGCGCGTCTGCTGCGCGAGCGTGACTCATCCTCGCATGCGCCGGCTCCTGTCGATCTTGCGAAAGATCGTCGTGGGCTACGTATTGCCAAGGATGACATGGCACAGTTTTCGCGCGCTGTGGAGCGCGACTTTAATGACCTTGCTGCCCGGTACTATCTCAACCTTTGCGGCGACCCAAAGATTCGCGTTTCGCGTGATCGAATCACCGTGACATTCGATCTTGCCAAAGAGGAATAGTGCCTTTACCGAGTCCTCTCGGTACGATACAGTTATTGCAGTTAAAACGTACTTTTAAACGCAGGAGTTTCTTCATGGATTGCCTGAAGGTATCAAGCAAATCATCGCCCGCGTCCGTTGCCGGCGCCATCGCCGGCATGGTCAAGGATGGTGTACCCGTCAACATCCAGTGTGTCGGCGCCGGTGCTGTCAACCAGGCCATTAAGGCCGTTGCCATCGCGCGCGGTTTTTTGATTCCAACCGGTTTTGATATTTCCTGCGCGCCCGTGTTCTCCGATATCCTCATTAACGGGGAGTCGCGCACGGCCATCCGCCTTTCTATCTACGTTCACCAGATCAATCGAGCTGCTATGGATAACGTCGTCATGGATGATGTTAAGCCTGTGGCATAGCTTCTGCTTGCCTCGATTCGCCTCCCTTCCATCGTTAGGACTTATGCACATGGACCAGCGTTCCGTACGCGATATTCTTGCCGGTAAAACCTACTTTATCCGCACCTTTGGCTGCCAGATGAATCAGCACGACTCTGAGCGCGTGAGCGGTCTGCTCGATTCGTATGGTTGCCTCATGGCGCTCGATCTTGAGCATGCCGATATTGTTGTCTTCATGACATGCTGCGTGCGCGAGGCCGCCGATACTCGCCTGTACGGTCAGTGCAATTCCTGCAAAAGCCTGCCGCCTTCGCCTTCGGGCAAGCGTGTGGTTGCCGTGGGCGGCTGCATCGCGCAGCGTGATGGCGAGGGACTGCTCACCAACGTCGATAACGTCAATGTCATCTTTGGCACGCATTCCATCGCACATGTGGCCGAGCTCATTGCCGAGGCGTTCCTTGACGGCAAGCGTCATATCCGCACCAATGAGCATGAGGATACGGATGCCATGAGCATGCCGTGGCATCGAGAGACCCAGTATCACGCTTGGGTGCCCATCATGACGGGCTGCAATAATTTCTGCACCTATTGCATCGTGCCGTACGTGCGCGGTCGCGAAAAGAGCCGCCCCTTCGAGGAGATTGTCGACGAGGTGACCGGTTTGGTGCGCCAGGGCGTGCGTGAGATTACGCTGCTGGGCCAAAACGTTAACTCATATGGTCGCGATCTGTTTGGCAAGCCGCGTTTTGCCGATCTGCTGCGTGCCGTGGGCGATACGGGTGTGGAGCGCATCTTCTTTACGTCTTCGCATCCCAAGGACCTGTTGCCCGAGACCATCGACGCCATGGCCGAGACGCCTGCCGTTATGCCGCAGCTGCACTTGGCCGTCCAGTCAGGTTCGACGCGGATCCTCAAAGAGATGAATCGCCGTTATACACGTGAGGACTATTTGGGCCTGGTCGATCGCATTCGCAACCGTATGCCCGATATCGCGCTCTCGACCGACATTATCGTTGGCTTCCCAGGCGAGACTGAAGAAGACTTTGAGCAGACGCTCTCGCTTGCCGAGACGGTCCGCTATGCCCAGGCCTATACCTTCATCTACTCCAAGCGCGCTGGTACCCCGGCCGCCGAGATTGATGATCCCACACCGCACGAGGTCATCCTTGAGCGCTTTAACCGTCTGGTCAAGGTTATCGAGACGACAGCGCACGAGTACAACCAGGGTGAGCTCCATACCGTGGTGCCGGCGCTCATTGAGGGTACGAGTAAAAAGAACGATGCGGTGCTGCTGGGCAAGAGCCCCAAGAATCAGACCGTTCATGCGCCCATTCCCGAGGGATATAGCATCGACCAGCTTGTTGGCAAGATCGTTGATGTTGACGTTGACGTTGCCAAGACCTGGTATTTGTCTGGCTCCGTTGTGGGCGAGCCGCGCTAATGGTTGCTCCTGGGGCAGGTCTTTCCGCCGTTGCGATTGTCGGTCCGACGGCGGTTGGTAAGAGCGATGTTGCCGATCGTTTGGCAGCTCGTCTTTCGTCTGAAGTGCTGTCGTGCGATGCGATGCAAATCTATCGCGGCATGGATATCGGTACCGCAAAGATGGCGCCCGATGAGTGTACGGCGCCGCTGCGTCTCGTCGACATCGTAGAGCCGGGTGTGGCATATTCTGCTGCGCTTTATCAGGCTGACGCTCGCGCGCATGTTGAGCGCTTGCTTGGCGAGGGCCGCCTACCGGTGTTTTGCGGGGGTACGGGGCTGTATCTTAAGGCCGCCCTTGATGAGATGGACTTTCCCTCGGGTGAACTTGAGGACGATCGCCGTGCGGGCTATCAGGAGCTTGCCGAGCGTATTGGCGAGGAAGAACTGCATGCCCTGCTTGCCGAGCGCGATCCAGAATCTGCTGCTGTTATTCATCCCCATAATGTGCGCCGTGTGATTCGTGCGCTCGAGATGCATGATGATGGTATCTCCTATGCACAGCAAAAAAGTCAGTTTAGTGTTCCGCGCGAGCATTATCATGCCCTATGGTTTGGCTTGACGCGAAATCGCGAGGTGCTCTATGAACGCATTAACCTACGCGTCGATCTGATGTTTGAGCAGGGTCTTGTCGATGAGGTCCGCGGTCTTATGGACCAGGGGCTGGGAGATGCCCTAACGTCGATGCAGGCAATTGGCTATAAAGAGATCATTGATGCTTTCAATGGCGTGATTTCTATGGATGAGGCTCGCGAACTCATCAAGATGCGTTCGCGTCGCTATGCCAAACGTCAGCTTTCGTGGTTTAAGCGCGATGACCGTATCGTGTGGTTTGATATGGACGAGTTTACGATCGATGAGGTCGTTGAGGACATCCTGCATCGTATTGAGGCTGCCTAATGGCCCGTTTCCCCCTTGTTCCCACGGCACCCGAGCCCGAGCGTGCCATATTAGTTGGTGTTGAGTGGCGCGACAATGCATGGCCGCTCGATCGCTCGCTTGATGAGCTGGAGCGTCTTACCCACACGGCTGGTGCCCAGTGCGTGGCACGCTTGTCACAGCGTTTGGTAAAGCCGTATCCTAAATCGTTTATCGGTTCCGGTAAGGTTGAAGAGCTGTGCGGCCTGGTGCATCGCATGGATGCCGATGTCGTTATTTTTGACGACGACCTGACGCCCTCGCAGCAATCCTATTTGGAGAAAGCCGTGGGCGAGCCGGTAAAGATTATCGATCGTACGGCACTGATCTTGGATATTTTTGGCCTGCATGCTCAGACGCGTGAGGGACGCCTACAGGTACAGCTGGCACAGCTTCAATATCTGTTGCCTCGTCTGCGTGGCATGTGGAGCCATCTCGCCAAGGAACAGACGCGCGGCGGCATCGGCTCACGCTTTGGTCAGGGCGAAAGTCAGCTCGAGGTCGACCGTCGCCTCATTCGTAATAAGATCGCTGCGCTTCGTCGTGAGCTCAAGCAGGTTGAACAGCGTCGCGATGTTCAATCCAAGAGCCGCATTGAGTCACCGGCGTTTCGCGTCGCGTTAGCCGGTTATACCAATGCGGGTAAATCGTCGTTGCTCAATCGTCTGACCGGATCTACGGTGCTTTCGCAGGACAAGCTGTTTGCTACGCTCGACCCGACGACACGTTCGTATCGCCTGCCCGGCGGTCGTGGCATGACGATTACCGATACTGTTGGCTTTATTCAAAAGCTACCGCATGGTCTCGTTGATGCCTTTAAGTCCACGCTGTCTGAGGTTCTTGGTGCCGATCTGATCCTTAAAGTTGTGGATGCCTCTGACGAGGACTACGAGCGCCAGCTCGAGGCAGTCGATCGCGTTCTTGACGAGATCGGTGCCGGCGAGCGTTTGACGCTTACGGTGTTCAATAAAATCGATCTTCTCGATAGCGTTGATCGATTGAGTTTCCGTCGTCGCTATCCCGAGGCCGTGCTGTTCTCGGCCCAGACGGGCGAGGGACTCGACGATCTCGTCGACCGTATTGCTCGCGAGGCGGCTGCCACCGATGTGTTACTCTCCGCTGAAATCCCGTATCGCGAGGGCGCCCTCATCACGCTGGTGCATGAACAGGGAACCCTTTTGCACGAGGAATATCTTGAGGGCGGCGTTCGTATTGTTGCGAAGCTGCCGGCTCGTATCGCGCCGCGGCTCAAGCGTTATCGCACCGAGTAGACGAGCTCCAAAAAGCCCAGAATCATGGGCTGACGCAGTAGATAAAAGGGGAGTGCGTGACGTCCAAGGCTGGCGAGCGCCGGGATGGGATTGGCGTAGGCCCAGCTAGGGACGGTCTTATCGATTCCCTTCGCTATGTGTGCGGCGAAGTATCCTGCAAGATACATAAAGAAAAACGGGATGATGGGGTAGTAATCACCTGAGACAAACCCAGGGCTCGGAAATCCCAGCCACGCCAGGTAGGGGACAGGGTAGATCGTTTTGGGGATGCTCCAGGTGAGGGCAAACAACAAAAGGCATAGGGACATGCCCCATCTCGCCGATATCTTCTTAAGGACGGGATCGGTCAACGCCACGATGCCGGTACATGCGGCCATGCAGTAGATGATGCCAAAATTAACAGAATCGTCAACTGAGACAAGTGTTGTTGCCAACCAGACGACGAGTGCTGCTAAGGCGTATTTGGCGGCACGTTTGATATTGTTGCGCGAAAGGGTGCACATCCAACCCGCGATAAACAAAAATACCCAGCTGATGCTGGCGCGCCAGATGTCTTGAAAGACAGACTGGGTAAACCAGGGCATATCCCAGTCGTACAGGTAGGCAAGATCGTAGCAAGCGTGAAAACCTGCCATTGAAATCATCGTAAGCCCGCGGACGGTATCAAAGATGGTGATGCGTTTTTGCATTACGAGAACCGGCGCATCAAGCCGACGACTTTGCCCAAGATAACGGGATTCGTTGCATAGATAGGCTCCATGGTGTCATTCTCAGGCTGCAGGCGTACGCGTCCCTGCTCCTTGTAGAACGTCTTGACGGTCGCTGAACCATCAATCATAGCCACGACAATTTCGCCGTTCATGGCACTCTTTTGTTCACGGACGATGATGTAATCGCCATTGAAGATACCGACATTGATCATTGAGCTCCCATGCACCTCAAGGATAAAGGAACCCTGATCAGTGGCGATTTCGGTCGGGATAGTAAATGTGTCTTCGATATTCTGCTCGGCCAGAATGGGAATCCCAGCCGCGACGCGACCAACGAGCGGTAGTGAGACCGTTCCGCGAGGTGCGGTGGGCTCGTCAGATTTAGAAATTGAGACAGAGGAACCGTCCTCGTTAAAGAGTTCCAGAGCGCGCGGTTTGGTGGCATCGCGCTTGAGTAGCCCGCGCGCCTCCAGGGCAGATAGATGGGCGTGCACGGTGCTGGGGGAGGAAAGGCCCACGGCAGAAGCCATCTCGCGCACGCTGGGCGGATAACCCTTCTCCTGCTGATATTCCTTGATGAAGTCGTAAATTTGCTGCTGACGCTTGGTAATTTTGCGAGCCATCAGGGCATCCTCTCTACCCATGTCAAACAAATGTTCGAATTTTGCTTGACAGGAACAACTGTTCGAAGATAATAATAACCGAACATTCGTTCTCGCGCTAGACATTTTTGTCCGCGCGGCTTGATAAAACTGTTCTCAGCAAAACACGCGAGAGGAGAACATGATGAACGCAACGAATATGGTCCAGGGAAACCTCGCCCTTAAGCTCGAGACGTCTGCAGAATACACTTTTACGGTTGTTCAGGGTGGCCGCTCCGGCTTTCAGCCTTTGACCGTAAAGCCTGCTCGCAATCAGCAGGCTGTAGCCGCGCCGGGCCGCGTTGCCCTGAAGGTTCCGACGATTGTCGCCGTTGCCGTTGCGCTTACGCTCTTCTTTGTCCTCGCTACGTCGGTCTTTAGCGCTCGTCACGCCGCGTATGCCGAGTCCGTTTCCAACGTTACCTATGAGACCATTCGCGTTCAGTCTGGTGATTCTCTTTGGTCGCTTGCCGAGGAATATCCAATCGAAGGCCTTTCCACGCAAGAGACTTCCGACATGATCCGTAACGTCAATCATCTGGAGCATGGTTCGCTCGCCGCCGGTGCGCATCTTAAGGTTCCTGCTCGTTCGTAATCATTATCGCGCTGCGCATGGTACCCTTGTTATCGTTTAAGAGGAGGTACCATGCGCTGTCCCAAATGTGGCAAGGCACATACCCGCGTCGTTGATTCCCGTATGCAGGAGTCAAATAACACCATTAAGCGCCGTCGCGAATGTTGCTCGTGTAACTATCGCTTTACAACGTTTGAGCGATGCGAAGACCCAATCGAGGTCATTAAGTCAGACGGAACCAAGCAGCGGTTCGATCGCAATAAGCTGCTCGTCGGCTTGATGCGCGCCACCATCAAGCGTGATATCGATACTAAGAAGCTCAATGAGATTATCGACGACATCGAGGTCGAGCTGCGCTCTCGCACGCTGACGGCCGTCACGTCCCATGAGTTGGGTGACATGGTGCTCAAGCGCTTGGCCAAGATCGACAAGGTGGCCTACATCCGCTTTGCCTCGGTCTACCGCGATTTCAAAGACGTCGATGAGTTTCTGCAAGAGCTCGACAAGCTAAGGTGATTCCATGCCCAACATTACCGTCAACATAAAGCGTCTCGACCCCACCGTCGAGCTTCCCAAATACGCCCATCCCACCGATGCCGGCTTGGATTTGCGCTCCAACGAGGACTGCGTCCTGAAGCCCTTCGAACGTCGTCTGGTCTCTACTGGGCTGGCCATCGCCTTGCCCGATGGCTACGCCGGCTTCGTCCAGCCCCGTAGCGGTCTCGCCATCAAGCAGGGCCTGTCTATAGTCAACACGCCGGGCCTCATCGATGCCCACTATCGAGGAGAACTCAAGGTTATCCTCATCAACCTGGATCCCTCCAACAACATCCAAATCAACAAAGGCGACCGCATCGCCCAACTCGTCATCCAAGAAGTCCCCACGGTTAACCTCATAGAAGTAGAAGAACTAGACGAAACCGACCGAGGCAACGGAGGCTTCGGTTCTTCTGGTGTGGCTTAGCCCATTTCTTCGTTGAAAATGGGCGTCGTAATGCCCGCTCGCCCCTGGGAGGCCCCTATATATCATCCCGTGCTCAAACATTCTCGCTTCGCTGCGAAACTGCGCGCGGGACGATATATAGGGGCCTCCCAGGGGTGAGCTACGTTTACATGCTCGCAATCGGTTATGGCTTCCCATCTGAAGCCGAATGCTGTATCTAGAAACTGTGTCTAACAAGTAATCCGATCTGACAAAGAGACGGCTCCTTTGTCAGATCGGATTACTTTGATTACTTGTTTCCGAGTTCCCCTTCGCTGCTTTTCGTAGGGTAACCGATATGGCTGCTAGTGCGTACGTATAGCCGTGGCGCAGGGCGCCCACACATATCGTTCCACGCGCAGTTTCGCAGCGAGCGAAGCGAAGCGAGAATGTTTGAGCATGGAATGATATGTGTGGGCGGCCTGCGCCACGGCGGACAGTCCAATGTTAGCGGATATGCGCAGGCTTGCCGCCCCAGTAGAAGCGGCAGAAGGCTCGTTTGCGCTTTTGGGGTTTGCCTACGAGCTCCATGGTGGCGATGGCTATGTCTTCGGCTGCGTGGGGGCGGCGTAGTACTTCGCCGTTGATGAGTAGGGCTTTGAGTGATTCAGGACGGTCGTGCAAGTGACGTAGGGTTACGATGAGTTCTCGTGCGGTGGTGACATGCATGCTGGCGCCCATACCGGTGAGCATCGTGGTGTTTGCCTTTTCCTGACCGTATGATTTGCCCAGCAGGATCATCGGCAGATGTGCGCATAGGCACTCGGTGACCGTGAGTCCGCCCGATTTGAGGATTGCCAGGTCGCAGCCGTGCATGAGGGCCGCCATGTCGTCCACGTAGTCTAGAACCGTGACATTTTCGAGCTTCATGGCGTCGAAGAGCGTCTTGAGGCGGGTGGCGTATTCCTCATCCTTGCCCGGCAAAAAGACAAAGTGCATGTCCTCGAAGCTGCGCAGGAAGGGGAGTGTGCGGTCCATCTCCGCGCGAAAGCGAACGTACGGTTGAGGCAAACTGGCACCGGCCATCACCAACACAACTGTCTTGTCAGCGGGGAGATTGAACTTCTCGAGTTCTTCCTCGCGATTGTAGTCCGTATCAAACCCGGCGCGGATGGGGATGCCTGTAATGCGGATCTTGGTCTCGGGAACCTTACGGGGGCGAAGTGTCTCGGCCATAAATTCGTTGGCCACGCAGAACAGGTCGGTGTCCTTGTGGGGCCAAAAGCCTTCGACTTCATAGTCTGTTGGTACGCAGATGACCGGGTAATCGATACCCGTGATGACGCGGGCGCCCACAGCGACGTTGGCCGCCGTAATGTGTGTTGCGACCACGGCTATGGGCCTGCGGGTCCGGACGTATTCGTTGAAGGCGGGGAACATAATTCGCGACCATGCCGTGCCGCCACCCCAGAGCAGATGTCCTGTAAGCGTATATCGCCAGGTCAGGTCGTAAATGGGACGCGTGGCGCCGGTAAACGACGCTGCTGTTTTATTGCCATCGAACCTAATGCGTCCAAAATCGAGGATATCTAGGACTTCGATCTCAATATCCTTAGGGATTCCCTTGGTGCCGCGGATAAGGTCAAATGCTTGTGCAATCGCGTTGGCGGCGGCTTTGTGGCCCGATCCAACCGATGCGTGCACAATGGTTACCAGGGGTTTTTGTGCAGGTGAAACGGTCATTTGCTCCGGTTGGGGAGTGGCTTGCATGGGCAGGGGAGCGCTATTGCTCGTCTGCGTTTGATCCATCGATAACTCCCCTTCAGCTTTGTTACGCGATTTATCATTGTAGTGCATGAGTGTCATGTTCACGTAAATTTGGGTATGAGCGCAAAGAACGACAACGTTTCGACGAGAGGATTCTTCATGACTACCGATCAGCCGATTGATGTTGCGATTATCGGTGGAGGCCCCGCGGGCTATGCTGCCGCCATTTACGCTGCGCGTGCCAACCTGACGACGACCGTGATTGAGCAGGGCATGTCGGGTGGACAGATCGCCACGACCAATGAAGTCGAGAACTATCCGGGCATTCCGCTCTTGAGTGGCGCCGAACTCGGCGAGCGTTTTCAGCAGCATGCAGAGGGCTTGGGAGCTCAGGTCGCATGGAGCATGGTTACGGGTGTCGATTACGATGCCGATGCAGCGCTGTTTACGGTGCATCACGATATGGGCGATACGCTGGCCTCGAGCGTTATCGCTTGCATGGGTGCCACGCCGCGATCTGCTGGTTTTGTTGGCGAGGATACGTATCGCGGTCGTGGCGTTTCATATTGCGCAACATGTGACGGTATGTTCTTCCGCGGCAAACAGGTCTTTGTCATCGGCGGCGGCAATGCTGCCTGCGAGGAGGCTCTGTTCCTGTCAGATATTGCCAGCAGTGTGACCATCGTGCTGCGCCGCGACCAGTTTCGTGCGCCTGGTGGTGTTGTTCAGAAAGTACTCGAAAAGGACAATATTACAGTTAGGTACCAAACTAGTATTGTTGAACTTTCTGGTGAAGCGATGCCAACGACGATTGCCTTTAAGGACAATGCATCCGGGGAAATTCATACCGAGTCATTTGAGCCTGGCTCGTTTGGCATTTTTGTCTTTACCGGCACGCAACCCCATACCGAGCTTGTTGAGCATTTAGTCGATCTGGCGCCTGATGGCGGCATTCTGACTGATGAATCCATGGCGACACGCACGCCAGGTCTATTCGCTGCTGGCGACATCCGTTCCAAACGCCTACGCCAGGTTGTGACCGCCGTTTCTGACGGAGCCATAGCCGCAACTAGCGCATACGCGTTTCTCCGCGGATAAGTACGATAATATATCTTATGTAATGTTGTTATCTTCTAACATAATGGGGTCGATGCACGTTCGCATCGACCCCATCTTTATGCTGCGGCTTCGTAATACGTGGTATGCAAAACTAGATAATCTAGAATACAATATAGATAATGAACGGAGGGTCCTCATGAACCATGTAAAACACGTCATTCCGATGTCCGATACGTCGGTCAGCATTAAGCCTGAGGATATTCAGCCAACGGTGCTGCCCGATGCATTTATCCAGTCCGATATCGTGCGTAAACTCAATACGTTGAGCCTGCCGCGCTATGATCAGCTGCCCAATGTGACGCTCTATCGCGACCAGGTGATTGAGTATGTCTCGCTGTGGATGGAGCCGCTTTCTATTTGTGTTGAGCAACCCGTTATTACGCCTTCGATGATCAATAACTATGTAAAGGTTGGCTTGGTTCCCGCCCCCGTTAAAAAGCAGTATGGTCGCGAGCAGATTGCGCGTCTGATTGCCATTTGCATCTTTAAACAGGTGCTACCTATTGCCGCGGTCCAGGCACTCTTTAATATCCAGCGATTGAGCTACGATGCCCCGACGGCATTCGATTATGTGGTTGATCAGCTTGAGGCATCGATTCGTTCGGCGTTTTCCGTCGAGCAGACGCCTGTTCCCGATACTGCGCATCAGGTAACGCGTGAGTCTCTGCTTGTTCGCAGCGCGGTATCGTCCTTCGTTTCGAAGGCGTACCTGATGAGTTATCTTAAGTTCAACGGGTTTAGCAGCTAGCGGAGCTGCGGTGTGGTGGGACAAAATAATCAGCAGTATTAGTCCCAGGGTCGATAGCGGAAACTAGCTTGAACTCGCTATCACTCCTGGGACAAATACTACTGATTATTTTGTCCCACCAACGTTCATGCTCTATCGGCCCGAGGCTACGCCCATGCCATAGCCGATGATCAGGCCGTGCATCTCGGCGTAATAGGAATCAAGGCCGTTGCAAGGCATGATGATGGCCTTAGAGCCGGGCCAACGCTCAACAATGCGGTCGGCGAGCGCCTGGGCGCCCGACTCGTTCTCGACGTGGTCGATAATGACTTCACCGCCGGTAAAGCCTTCGGCTTCCATGTTTTCGATGATCTTGCCGATCATCTTCTTCTCGCCACGGGTGTGGGTTACCAGCTTGATCTCGCCTGCCTCGCTTGCCGTTCCCAGGATGCGGATATTGAGCTTGTTGGCGATGATGCCAGCCGCCTTGGGGATACGGCCCGCCTTGGCAAGGTTCTCGTAGTTGCACAGACTAAAGAGAATCTTGCTGTTCTGCTCCAGTTCATCAAAATAGGCACAGGCATCTTCAAAAGAGATGTCGGGGTTGTTCGTAAGATAACGGTCGAACAGCAAAAAGATCAGGTCCATTTTGCCGCCAGCGGCACGCGAGTTAACCAGGTGAATCTGGCGCTCGGGTTCTTGGGCAAGCACCATATCGCGCGCAGTTGCAGCGGCGTTGTAGCTGCCAGACACACCCTCCGAGATAGGCATGCAGATTGTCTTGTCGGCAAGTTTAAAGAGCTCGCTCCACTCCCCTACGCTGGGGCAAGAACTGGACGACGCGCTCGATTCCGACTGAATGGCAACGTTGAGTTCGTGAACGTCGAGGGATAAGTCGTCGACAAATTCGCGCTCCCCCACCCGTATCTTAAGCGGGGCAAACGCAAAGGTGGTATTGGGGGCGGTTGGATGCCAATCGCGAAGGTTGCAACTCGAATCGGAAATAAGTGCCCAGCTCATGGAGGCTCCTTTCTAATAGTCCACAACAATTATAGCCACTTGTGCGCGTGACAAGGCGAGCATCTAGTATTCAAAACTAGATAGACTTGTTGTTCTGAAAAATCCTATGACTTTCGCAAAAAATAGACCCCGCAGTCAAAAAGCTGCGGGGTCTGATTCGTTCGCCGTAAGCTGCAACTAGTAGCGCACAAAGATGTAGTTGTTGTTCATGCCAGCGGCAACAGAGCTGATAATAACGCCCGTATTGTAGTCCGAGGCATGGATCATCTGGCCGTTGCCGATGTAGATGCCGGTGTGGTACGAGTTGACCACGACATCGCCCGGCTGCGGATCGGACACACGGGTCCAGCCCATAAAGGTGCCAGTAGTACCCAGGCGGCAATAACGGCCGGTGAGGCAGTAGCTCACAAAACCGGAGCAGTCAAAGCTGTTCGGTCCAATACCGCCCCAGGAATACGCGCATCCGAGCTTGCTGTAGGCGCGCGATACAACGCTACCGCCGTCAACGGACTGGCTCGGAGCAGAAGGCGTAGGAGTTGGAGCGGGAGCGGGAGCGGGGGTCGGAGCGGGTGCCGGAGTGGGAGCCGGAGTGGGCTGATTCGAGCCGCCACCCTGGTTGTCATTGGTGTTCTCGGTCGTACCGGCAGTCTCGTTGCTCACCGTGGCCTTCTCGGCGGTGCTGGCGTTGATGCCGGCCTGCAGCGCGGCGTTGGCCTCGGCCTCGGCGGCAAGCTCGGCCTGCAGCTGTGAATCCAGGGAGTTTACGACGTTCTGGGCTTCAGCCTGCTGAGCGTTAAGCTCGTCGACCTTTTTCTGCGTAGCGGCGACGTTCTTTTCCTGCTCGGCCTGCTTATCGGTGAGCTGCTGCTTAAGCTCCTTGACCTCTTGAATGGTCTGAGCCTGCTTATCGGAAACTTTGCCGTAGTAGAACAGACGGTTGAGCATATCGCTCAGGTCATCGACACCCGTCAGAACCTGAAGTAGGCTCAGGCCGCCGGTTTTGTACTCGCCGGCGACATAGGTCGAGAGCTTGGACTGACCATCGGCGATCTCCTGCTGCTTTTGCGTGATCTCGCCAGCAGTCTGATCGAGCGCCTGCGTCTGCGTGGCGAGCTCATCGTAAATCTGCTGGGTTTGGGTACCGATCTGCTCGAGCTTAGTACGAGCAGCGGCAAGGTCGGATGCGGTATCGGCGTAGGCAGGAACCGCGAGGCCCAAGCCCAAAACACAAGCGAGGGTTGCCGTAGCAGCGCAGCGTGCCATGTTTTTATGCGTGTTTGCTGTGCGCATGTAGCTTCCTTTCCAGTAACTAAGGGTAACGGCTAGTCCACCGTCACCAGGCTAAAGAGCTCCACATCGTCATCAGACGGCGTGAGCTTCTCGCGCGGGTTGAGAAACGCAAGCTCAAGGATACAACCGTAACCGACAAGCTTTGCGCCCATATCTCGCACCAGTTTACCTGTTGCCTCGACGGTTCCGCCCGTCGCGACTAAGTCGTCCAGAATCAACACGGTATCTTTAGAGCTGATAGCGTCGGCATGGATCTCAATTGAATCGGTGCCGTACTCGAGCTCGTAGCTCTGGCTTACGGTCTCGCGCGGCAGCTTGCCCGGTTTACGTGCGGGAACAAAGCCGGCGCCAAGGGCTACAGCCACCGGTACACCAACCATAAAGCCGCGAGCCTCGGGACCCACGACCTTGGTGATTCCCATGCCGGCAAAGTGCTCGGCGAGGGCATCGGTCATGGCTTTAAGCGCCTCGGGATTGCCAAAGAGCGGCGTGATGTCTTTAAAGATGACTCCGGGCTCGGGATAGTCGGGGATGTCGACGATTTGAGATTCGAAGTCGTACATTGCATGACCTTTCAATGGGTTGCCGGATAAGCGGCAGAGGTTATTTGGCCGCGGTGGCGGTGCCGGAGTGCGAAGGGGCGACGACCTTGAGCGGCTTTACGAGAGAATCCTCGTGCGAAGCCGGCGCGTCTGCCTCTTCGTTTTTGGCCTTGGTGGACTCGGAGCGAGTGATTTCCTCATCGAGTGCATCGATGTCGGCGTCCTCGACCACGGCGTTGAGCGACTCAAAAACGCGGTTCTTGAGCAGCGCAGTGTGCACACTTTCCGTCAGGTCGTGAAGCTTCTTAAACGCACGCTCGAGCTTGGCGTCGCGCTCGTCATCGGAAGTATCCATTCCGAGCATGCTCACGAGCACCTGCTCAAACATCGAGGACTCGCGGTTGGCGGAAGACACGTACTGACGCAGGTTGCGCGGCTCGATATGGAAGCGTGACAGCTCGGAGCAGTAGCGGATGATCGGAAAATCGCGGCCATCGACAAGCTCGCGATTCTGCGGACTCTTGATGATGCGAATGAGGTCGTTCTCGGCGAGCGACCGGATAAACGAAATCTCGACGCCCAGCATATCGGGAATGGTCTCGATGGGATGCAGCTTTTGCTTAGTCTCCTTGGGCTCAGTCTTGAGCGGAACATCGGACAGCAAGCCAACCTCGTAGGCGAGCGTTGACAGGTCCGTGGCGTTTTCCAAGCGCTGCTTAATCACGTTGAGCGGCATGTAGCGGGTCTTTTGCAGGTGCAGAATGACCTCCAGGCGATCAACGTCCTCCTTGGAGTACTGCCGGTATCCCTTTGGCGTACGATGAGGGGTAATGAGCCCCTCATCCTCTAGAAATCTAATTTTTGAGTTCGAAAGATCGGGGTATGCGCCTCGAAGAAGATTGACGACTTGGCCGATACTCAGATAGTTGCGTTCGGCCATGCCCTACTCACCGGTTTCGATGCGCTCCGGCGTGCTCTCGTGGTAGATGAGCGTAAACGTACCGATCTGGACGGAAGAACCGTCGTGCAGCGGGGCTGCATTGACGATGGCACCGTCAACCCAGGTGCCATTGAGCGAGCCCAGGTCCTCGATGTGAGCGCCGAGGCCCTCGCGAATAATGCGCGCGTGGCTGCGCGAAACAGTCATGTCGTTGAGGAAGATGCCGTTCGCAGGATCGCGGCCGATGGTGGTCACGTCGTCCTCGAGCTCAAAGGCGGCACCAGTCTGCGGACCCTTGACGATGGACAGAACGGGGGCGGTGATGCGCACGTTGGCCATGAGGTCGGGAACGGTGACGTCGCTTGAAGGCACGCGGAATACGCAGGTGGCGTCAGCAGTCTTATCATTCTGAGGCATATTGTTAACCATGTTGTCCATGACAACCCCTAACTTATCGCGGACGTGCCGCAAATAATGAACCGTACGTAATCATACCCCAACGAATCAGTCTTCGATTTCAGGGTTCAGAAAGTCGATGTCCTCGTCCTCGGGATGCGCGAGAGCCTGTTTAATGGCCACTCCGCCCTTAATGGAGTAGATGACAGCCGTGAGCATGGAGAAGATCACGCCGCCGTACACAAAGAAGATGCCGAGGGGCACCGAGCTTCCGTTGAGGCCCGGGAAGGCCTTAAGGGTTGAAGGTAAAAGATGCAGGCCGTCAACAATGGGGAACCCGAGCAGCATGAGCGAGAAGCCGGTCATGAGCAGCGCCGTGGCAATCTTTCCGGGGAAGACGACGTCGATGGGGCGACGGTGATAATGACGCACGATAAGCGTGCCGATGCCCAGATAGATATCGCGGCCAATAATGAGCACGCAGACCCAGATTGGCAACTCTCCGCGAACCACCAATCCCAGCACGCCGGTGAACAGCAGCGCACGGTCGCAAATGGGATCCATGACCTTGCCGAGCCACGAGACCGTCTTGGTCATGCGGGCGATCTGACCGTCCATCCAGTCGGTGGAGGCGGCAACGGCGTAGATAACGATAGCGATGACGCGGTTGTTATCCGTCACAAACAGGTACAGAAATACCAGGGTGAGGATCAGGCGCGTAAAGGTGATGAAATTGGAGATCGTAAAGATCTTATTCGACGGGTAATCGGAAGTGCCGATAAGCTCCTTTTTGATCTTCTTTTTGATGCCCACAGGACTCCCCCGCTGGTTAACGACAAAACTTTCGATACTATACCCGTTCCGGCGATGTCTATCCAGCGAAGCCATAGAGAGTCCAGACATGTGGAGGGTGCTATTGGGCGGGGGATTTCGCATTCGTGTTCATCAGCCTCCAAACATGTCGAAAAATGTCGATTATGGTGGCTGATGTACACGTTTTGATTCGGTAATCACATCGAGCGGGAACGTTGTTGCTTTAAGCAAAATAATCATGGTGATTAAAAACAAAAAAGGTCAGGCAGCGACAACCCACTGCAAAGGGTTAAAACAACAAACATCACAATTGGAGCAGAATAATGCGTATTTCCTTGAAAAAGTCAGGGATGCTGAAGCTTGGTCTCAGCCTGGTGGCTATGACCGTCGCAGCAAGTGTTCAGGCTAAAACTCTGGTTTATTGCTCAGAAGGATCTCCGGAAGGGTTTAACCCGCAGCTGTTTACCTCCGGCACCACCTATGACGCCTCTTCCGTACCGCTTTATAACCGTCTGGTTGAATTTAAAATCGGCACCACTGAAGTCATCCCGGGCCTCGCTGAAAAGTGGGAAGTCAGTGAAGACGGTAAAACCTATACCTTCCATCTGCGTAAAGGTGTGAAGTGGCACGACAATAAAGAATTCAAACCGACGCGCGAACTGAATGCCGATGATGTAGTGTTCTCGTTCGATCGTCAGAAAAACGCGCAAAACCCGTACCATAAAGTCTCTGGCGGCAGCTACGAATACTTCG
>USHA01000014.1 GCA_900554325.1 uncultured Collinsella sp. | reverse complement strand
GATGAGGTTGCGGACGCCCACAGCGCTGATCATGCCGTAGAGCACGAGCGACACACCGCCGATAACGCATGCCGGCATGGCGGCGATGACCGCGGCGAACTTGGGGCAGAACGAAAGCACGATGGCGCAACACGCGGCAATTCGAATTACGCGCGGGTCGAACACGCGCGTCAGGGCGAGCACGCCGGTGTTCTCGCCATACGTAGTGTTGGCCGGAGCGCCAAAGAGCGAAGCCAGAATCGTGGCAAGGCCGTCGCCGAGCAGCGTGCGATGCAGACCGGGATCGGCAATGTAGTTGCGCTCGCAAGTCGAACCGATAGCAGAGATATCGCCGATATGCTCGATCATGGTCGCGAAGGCCAGCGGCATGATGGTGATGATGGCCGTCGTGGCAAGACCGTTATCGAACTGCGGCCCAAAGAGTGCAAACACGGTGTTGTCCCACACGATGGGCAGACCGACCCACGGAGCGGCGGCAACGCCCGAGAAATCAACCTCGCCGAGCGCAGCCGCAACGGCATAGCTCACCACAACGCCCAGCAAAATCGGCACGATCTTGACCATGCCACGGCCCCAGATGTTGCAGATGACGATAACGGCAACGCCAATGACAGCCACAAGCC
This sequence comes from uncultured Collinsella sp., assembly GCA_900554325.1. Classification (GTDB taxonomy): domain Bacteria; phylum Actinomycetota; class Coriobacteriia; order Coriobacteriales; family Coriobacteriaceae; genus Collinsella. The sequence continues at coordinate 29,946 of USHA01000014.1, read as the reverse complement.
AGTTGGTCTGGCAGTTAGCAATAGCGGAGCTCGCCAGGATCAGACCGATCGAAATGACGATGGGGCCAGTCACCACCGGCGGGAAGAAACGCATGACACGCTTGGCGCCAAAGGCGCGGAAGAGCGCCGCAAGCACCGGATAAAGCAGGCCGGCGCAAGCAACGCCCAGACAAGCGTAGGGCAAAAGCTCGGTCTCGCCGTTGGGCGCGATTGCGGCATAACCGGCAATAAAGGCAAACGATGAGCCCAAAAATGCCGGCACCTTACCGCGCGACAGGAAGTGGAACAGCAGCGTGCCCAAACCGGCAAACAAAAGCGTTGCCGAAACCGAGAGACCGGTGAGCACGGGCACCAGCACGGTGGCGCCAAACATGGCAAACAGGTGCTGCAGACCGAGCAAAAACATGCGCGGGCGGCCGAGCGACGATGCGTCGTAGATGGCATCGCTGGCGGCGGGCGTCGAGGACTGGGACATGAGAGTCCTTTCAAAATGGAAGGGCGCTCGAGCATAGCGGATTACCTGCCCGAACGATACGATCCGAACCATTGTACGCGATGCGCCATGTCTCGCACGCGCCGTCACCTGCGAACGTTACCGCTATTTCCAAACGCGCTCGACAATACGCTTGACCAGCGCGATCTTTGCCCATTGCTCGTCCTCGGTCAGCTTGTTGCCAATCTCGCAGCTGGCAAAGCCGCACTGCGGAGACAGATACAGGTTCTCGAGCGGAACATACTTTGCAGCCTCGTGAATACGCTCGACGATGGCATCCTCGTCCTCAAGCTCAGCGGCCTTGGTGGTCACCAGGCCCAACACGACCTTCTTGCCAGGGGCAACGTACCTCAACGGCTCAAAACCGCCGGCGCGCGGCGTATCGAACTCCAGGTAAAATGCGTCAACATCCTCGTTTGCGAACAGGTATGGCGCGATGGGGTCATAGCCACCCTCGAAGGCATAGGTAGAGTGGTAGTTACCGCGGCACACATGCGTGTTAATGACCAGGTCGTCGGGCTTGCCCTCGATAGCGGCGTTGTTGAGCGCCACGCCCAGCTCACTCACCTTTTGCAGATCAACCGGGCTCATGCCGGTCTTGGACACAAAGTCGGTATCGCAATAGATGCCCCAGGTGCAGTCATCAAACTGGATGTTGCGGCAGCCTGCAGCGTACAGGTCGGCGATCACCGTACGATAAGCGGCTGCGATGGCGTCGGCAAGTTCCTCATCGGTCTTATAGACAGCGCGCAGGCTCTCCTGCTGGCCATCGCAGCGGTCGAGCGTGACCTCAGAGAACGTCTGGATAGGCGCCGGGATGGTCTGGCGTGCAACGTGGTCCTCGCCCTCAAGTGCCTTGACAAACTTAAAGTGCTCGACGAAGGGGTGGTTCTCGCCGCTGATGGAGCCAGTCACCACGGCGGTATCGGCCGTGGTCTCCTCGTCGTGGAACATATATCCCGTACGCGAGGTGCGACGCTCGACGCCGTTCAGCCCCCACATAAAATCGAGGTGCCAGTAGCTGCGGCGAAACTCGCCATCGGTGATGACCTGCAGGCCGGCGGCCTTCTGCTTTGCCACCAAATCGCGAATAGCATCGTCCTCGACGGCCTTAAGGCCGGAAGCGTCAAGTTTACCCGCGACATAGGCGGCACGGGCATCCTTTACAGCCTGCGGACGAAGAAAACTGCCGACGATATCGGCGCGAAACGGCGCGTTCGGTTGAATCGAAGTGCTCATAGATATCTCCCTTTGCATTGGTTGCTTTACTGGGACAGAGTATGAGCGCTCATATGGCCATCGTAAAATATACGTTTATAACAGTTTGATATAGATGCTTCCTATATCAGTCTGGACTGTCATAAAGAGATTTGAACCGTGCGGAGCACAGCAGCCTAGATATGCTGACGAATCGCGTCGATATAGGCCCGACCGTAGCGCGTGAGCGTCGTGTTCTTGCGCGTAATAATGCCGATCTCCATGTACTCGTCCACGTCGAGCGGAATCGAGATAATGCCGGGGCCGTTGAGCTCGTGGCTGATCACGCCCGAGCATACCGTGTAGCCGTTGAGGCCCATGGCCAAATTGAACAGCGTCGCACGGTCACGCACGCGGATATTCTTGCGACGCTCAAAGGTCGAGGTCAGCTCCTCGGAATAATAAAACGAGTTATAGCTGCCCTGCTCGTAGGACAGGAACGGGTAGTCTTCCAGATCCTCGAGCGTCACGCTGGAGCGGCCCGCCAGCGGATGGTCGGCGCAGACGAAGACATGCGGCGTGGCGCAGAAGAGCCCTTCGAACACGAGCTCGTTGGCCACCAGCATGCGCTCGATGACCTCGCGATTGTGCTCCGACAGATACAGGATGCCCAGCTCGCTTTTCATATGCGCGACATCCTCGATAATCTCGTGGGTCTGCTCCTCGCGCAGGGTAAAGTCGTAGCGCGCGGCATCGAACTCGCGGATCACATCGACAAACGCATTAACGGCAAAGGAATAATGCTGGCAGCTCACACTAAAGTGCGGCACCTGCTCGGACGTACCTTTGTACTTGCCCTCGAGCAGGTCGGCCTGGTCGAGCACCTGGCGCGCGTACCCCAAGAAGGTCTCGCCCTCCTCGGACACAATGACACCCTTGTTGGTGCGCTCAAAGATATGCACACCCATCTCGTTTTCGAGATCGCGGATCGACGCGGTAATCGAAGGCTGCGACACAAAGAGCCGGCGCGAGGCCTCGGTGATGCTGCCGCATTCGGCAACTTTGACGACATATCTGAGTTGCTGGAGCTTCATGGCTTTCTCCCTAGACGTTCGTGACGTCAAAACCCGCCGTGTCCATTTGGCTCATAAACGACGGCATCTCCCCCGTCGCGGCGCAGGCGGCAATCTGATGCAGAGCCCCGGCAACCGCATCATCTGCCGCAGCGCCAATATGCCAGCGTGCGGCAGCCGTGACGGCCTCGTTGGCATTGGCGACTGCAACGGAGTTAGGAACGGCATCGATCATGGGCAAATCGTTATCGGAATCGCCAAATACGGCCACCTCGTCGGGCGTCAGGCCCAAAGCGCGCGCCAGCTCCAGCGCAGCGCAGCCCTTGTCCCAGCCGGTCGGAAGAACGTCGAACAGGCGCACGCGGTTGTTGGGAAACACGAGTGAGAGCTCCGGCACCTCAGCGGCAACACGCTCGCGCAGCTCGGCGAGCTCCTCGCGCGAACGGGCACTCCAGATATTCGCCTTGTATACCGGGGCATCGTCAACGACAGGACGACAGGGAGCCTCTTCGCCCTTGAGCCACGCGTTGCCGCCTGACTTCATGGCGCGACGCACACGCTCGGGATCGCTTGTCACGCAATAGGCATCGTTATTCCAAAAGTCATCACCCAGACGGTAGACCTTCAAATACGTATCGTCGGTCTCCTGTTCAAAATAATCGGCTAAGCGCATAAGGACATCGTTATCGATTGCGCGCGAAGCGACTACTTCGCCATCGACAAACATCACCTGGCCGTTGCAAAACGCACCGGTCGAGAAGCACTCGGAGCGATTGCGGAACATCCAGCCCATCGCGGACGGCTGACGACCCGAAACCGGCCCAAAGTGCAAACCCGCCGCCTGCATGGCATGAATACCCTCAATGGCGTAGTCGCTGGCGCCGTCATGCCCGGCTGGAATCAGTGTATCGTCCATATCGGTCAGCACAAGTTTGATCATAAGGTCCCCTCGGTCATTCTTAATCCCATCTATTGTACCGACCTGCCAAAAAGGGACAGGTTTATTTCGGCAGGTTTCATCTGGGAAAACGCAAAGTCCCAGTTGTTACCTGCCAAAATAAACCTGTCCCTTTTTGGCAGGTGCGCTAGTATAGGGAACAACAGATTCGATGCGGGAGTGCCGGCGGTGCAAACCACAAGGCTGAGAGGGCAATGGGCCCAATCCTTTGAACCTGTCAGTTAATGCTGGCGTAGGGAGCATGCCGCCTTTACAGGGGCGCTGTCTATGCACAGCGCCCCTTTTCTATGCCAAGGAGGCATGTGCAGTGATTGATTCGGAACAGCTTAAGCAACATATGGTCAAGGCCGTGGAGGAGATTCGCGCTACCAATCCGATGGCCGGTTCCATCACCAACACGGTGACGATCGACTTTGTCGCCAACGCGCAGCTCGCCGTGGGCGGATCGGCCGCCATGGTCTATCTGCCCGACGAGGGCGAGGCACTCGTTGCCGGCGGCGGCGCCATCTATCTCAACATGGGCACGCTCTTCCCCATTTACGAGCAAACGATTCCCCGCGCGGCCAAGGCGGCACACGACGCCGGTAAGCCCTGGGTGCTCGATCCGGTGGGCCTGGGTATCGGTAGCCTGCGCACCCAGCTGGTCAACGAGCTCAAGCAGTACAAGCCCGCCATCGTGCGCGGCAACGCCTCCGAGATTATCGCGCTCGCCGGCCTGTGGGGTCTTGAGGGCGAGGCGGCCGATCTGAGCCGCGTGCGCGGTGTCGATACCACCGACACGGTCGACGCCGCCCGTGGTGCCGCCGTGGCGCTCGCTCGCCACACCGGTGGCGCCGTTGTGGTCTCGGGCGAAGTCGACCTGATCACCGACGGCACGACGGTGGCCAAGTCTCACGGCGGCAGCCCGCTCATGTCCAAGATCACCGGCTGCGGCTGCTCGCAGGGCGGCGTGCTGGCCGTGTACGCCTGCGCCGCCGACCCGTTTACGGCAGCCGTCTGCGGCACCGCCGTCTACAACGTGGCCGGCACGCGTGCCGCCGCTGTCGCCGACGCCCCGGCAAGCTTTAAGGTCGCCTTTATCGACGAGCTCTACCGCGCAACCGCCCAAGACATCGCCGATAACCGACTCGAGCTCGAGGAGGCATAGGCCATGTCCGAGCCCGCAACCAATGCCGGCATGAACACGCTCGTCGCCGTGGCCATCGCCCCGTGCGGCACCGGCGATGAGCTATCCGCCGAGGTCGCCGAGGTCGTGCGTGTCATTCGCGAGAGCGGCCTGCCCAACCGCACCACCTCCATGTTCACCGAGATCGAGGGCGACTGGGACGAGGTCATGCAGGTCGTGCGCGACGCAACCTTTGTGTTGGCGAGCAAGGGCATCCGCACCGAAGTCGTGCTCAAAGCCGATATTCGACCCGGATTTACCGACACCATGACCGGCAAGCTCGAACGCATGGAAGCGCAGATCAAAAAGCAGGAGGAAGCACGATGAGCATCCGCGACAACCTTGATATCTCGGCCTATCTGGTACTCGGCCCCGAAAACACGCTCGGGCGTCCCGTGGGCGATGTGGTGGCCCAGGCGCTCGACGCCGGCTTTACCTGCATCCAGGTGCGCTCCAAGGTGGCAAGCGCCCGCGAGATCATTGCGCTGACGGGCGACGCCGCGCAGGCAATCGCACAGGCCGGCAAAACCGGTCAGGTTGCCCTGCTGATCGACGACCGCCTGGACTGCGTACTCGCCGCGCGCGAGCAGGGTATTGCTGTCGACGGCGTGCACGTGGGCCAGAGCGACATTCCCGTCGAGGTCTGTCGCAAGCTGCTGGGGCCCAACGCCATCGTGGGCCTTTCCGCCCGTTGCGAGGAGATGCTCGAGTACGTCAAGACCGCCGACATGAGCCTAGTCGACTACCTGGGCATCGGCCCACTCCACGAGACCGAGACCAAGCGCGACTGCGGACGCGCGGCCGACGGCTCTATCATCACCAAGAGCTTTGAGGACCTGGCCGCCCTCCACGCGGCAAGCCCCGTGCCCATCGTGGTGGGCGGCGGCGTCAAGACGGCCGACCTGCCACAGCTCAAGGCCACCGGCGTCGACGGCTTCTTTGTGGTGAGTGCCGTCTGCAGCGCCGATGACCCCTACGCCGCGGCCAAGGAGCTCGTCGACACCTGGCAGCAGGCGTAAGTCTAGGCCGAGCAGCTGATTCGCAGCCTCATATCTTCAGCAATGGAAAGCGCATCCCAGTTTGAGCCTCCATTCCGGGATGCGCTTTCCGCATGCGACCCTTACCCCGCCAGATACGCTTTCAACGCCGGCAAAGTCGCCTCCGCATCTCGACGACCGATCTGATAGATGCGCTCGAGCTCATCCGGTTCGCGGCACAGCGACGGCACCTTCACCGATTCGCTCGGCCGCACCATAAAGACCTCGCCGGCAGCCTCGCGACGCGCCAGGTCATCGAGCGTGGCATTGTAGACCTCATGCCGATGCTCAAGCGCCGCGACAAACTCCGGGTAGTGACGGAACACGCGCCGCAGCATGGGCATAACGCTGTTGGGCTGCTTTACAAAGCCCGCCGGTTGCGTCAGCACCACCACGTTGCGGTCGTAGCCCTGCGCAAACAGCCATGCACTGGGAATAGAATCAGCCACGCCACCATCCAGATATTTGTGTCCCTCAATGACAACAGGACGCGTCGCCACGGGAATAGCCGACGACGCCCGGATCCACTCGATATCGCGCTCATCGCCATAGGGCAGGTCGTGGTAGACAGCCTTGCCCGTCTCGATATCGGTACACACGCACGTAAACCGCATGGGACAGGCGCGATATGTCTCCAGGTCGATGGGATCGCGCTCGATAGGCACCTCGTGATAGGCAAAATCGGCATTGAACATATCGCCGGTCCGCAGCCAGCTTGCTACACCCGCATAGCGCTTATCGGCACAATAGGCCTTGTTATAGCGAATGGCGCGGCCGATCTGGCGCGATTTAAAGTTGTAGCCAAACGCCGCACCCGCCGAGACACCCACCATATGGTCGCAGGTCAAACCGTGCTCCATCCAAACGTCGAGCACGCCCGCCGTATACATACCGCGGTAGCCGCCTCCCTCGAGCGCAAGCCCCACCGTGTGTGATGTCTCCGGCTGTGTCATGCAACCATCTCCGTTCCCATGCTTTTGAACTCAACAAGTATATCTGTCAACGTATGCCGTCAAAAACGTGTTTATAAGCATTTATCGAACGTTTCCCAATGCATTCCCCATGCCGTACCGCAATGCCCCTAGATGGCCTTAGGCATGAACGCCCTTAAGAACGTTGCGGGATAAACATCGCCCGCACCATGCCGACGTCATCGCACGCAACGTGAGATAATTCTCAGCAGAAGTCACCAAAAGCAGAGGGAGTTTATGATGAAGGTTCTTTTGGTCAATGGCAGCCCCAAGGCAAACGGCAACACCGCCCGCGCACTCGCCGAGATCGCCGAGCAACTCAATGCGGAAGGCATTGATACCGAGGTGTTTCAGCTGGGCGCCAAGCCCATTCGCGACTGCATCGGCTGCGGTCAGTGCGGCAAGCTTGGCGGTCGCTGCACCTTTGACGATGACGTGGTGAACGAGCTCATCGCTGCCGCCGAGCAGGCAGACGGCTTTGTCTTTGGCTCGCCCGTCTACTATGCGCATCCCAGCGGACGCATCCTCTCGGCTCTCGACCGCGCATTCTATGCCGGCGGGCATGCCTTTGAGCACAAACCCGGCGCCGCGGTCGCCGTCGCCCGTCGCGGCGGCACGTCGACCACCTTCGATGTGCTCAACAAGTACTTCACCATTAAGCAGATGCCCGTAGTTGCTTCCACCTACTGGAACAACGTGTTTGGCCGCGTGCCCGGCGACGCCGATGGGGATGCCGAGGGCCTTGCCACCATGCGAAACATCGGTAAGAACATGGCTTGGCTTCTACGTTGCATCGAGGCCGGACAGGCCGCCGGTATCAACGCACCCGAGGCAGATCGAGCAACGACCAACTTCATCAGGTAGAACGGCGGAACATACTATGAACGTGCAAATCTTCGGCACCAAGAAGTCCTTCGATACCAAGAAGGCACAGCGTTATTTTAAAGAGCGCCGCATTAAGGTGCAGTTTATCGACCTTAAGGAAAAGGAGATGAGCAAGGGCGAGCTCACGAGCGTGATGCAGGCGGTCGGCGGTATCGACAAGCTGCTCAACCCCAAAGCCAAGGACGAGGAGACGCTCGCGCTCATTCAGCATCTCACCCCCAGTCAGCGCTTCGACAAGCTGCTCGAGAACCAGCAGGTTCTAGCCGAGCCCATCGTGCGCAACGGCAAAAAGGCCACCGTCGGTTATTGCCCCGATGTATGGGGAGCCTGGGAGTAGCTTGTGTTATTTGCCGGCGCGTGGGTATAAGAGCAGGCGTTTGGCATAAGATTCAACTGTAAGCCATGTCTAACAAAGGAGGGCACATGCCCAACAAACCCGTGAAGATCATCATGCTTACCGGATACCTCGGTGCCGGCAAGACCACGCTGCTCAACCACATCCTCGCTAACGACGGCGGCATCCGCGCCGCCGTGATCGTCAACGATATCGGCGAGATCAACGTCGACGCCAGCCTTATCGCCGACGGCGGCCTTTCCGAGACCGATGACCTCATCCCGCTCACCAACGGCTGCATCTGCTGCACGCTTTCGGACGACCTGGCCAACCAGCTGCAGGGCATCGCCGATTCGGGCAACTTCGATTACATCATCATCGAGGCCTCGGGCATTTGCGAGCCCATCCCCATCGCCTACACCATCTCGAGCTTCTGCGACGAGGCCAAGGTGGGAGGCGAGCCCAAGCTCGCGCTCGACAACATCGTGGCCGTGGTCGACTGCGCCCGCATGTACGACGAGTTCAACGGCGGTCGCGACCTGCTGGCAGAGGATATCGACGAGGACGACATCGAGAGTCTGCTCATCCAGCAGATCGAGTTCTGCTCCACGCTGATCCTCAACAAGACCGATACCGTGAGCCCTGAGCAGATCGCCGAGCTTAAGGCCATCGTGCGCAGCCTGCAGAAAGACGCCGTGATCGTCGAGGCCCAAAACGGCGAGGTCCCCATGGAGGAGCTGCTCGACACCGACCGCTTCGACTTTATGCGCGCCTACAACTCCGCCGCCTGGATCGAGGCCATGGAGCATCCCGAGGAGCACGACGACCCCGAGGTGCTCGAGTACGACATCGAGACCTTTGTGTACTCGCGCCGCAAGCCGGTTGACCTGCAAAAGTTCACCGATTTTGTTGAGCAGGAGTGGCCCGACGAGGTCATTCGCGTCAAGGGCCCGCTGTGGCAGACCGGCGATCCGGACATGTGCTACATGTTTGAGCAGGCCGGCCACCAGATGCGCCTGATGGAGAACGGCCTGTTTGTCGACTCGGCGCCCGAGGGCGAGAAGCAGAAGATCATCGACGAGAACCCCGAGATCATGCAGATTTGGGACGACGAGACGGGCGACCGCATGACGAGCCTGTGCATCATCGGCCGTCACATGGACAAGGATGCGCTCATCGCCTCCCTCGATGCCTGCCTGACCGACTGGCACCGCGCCTAGGTTTATCCAAGCGGACATTTTTCCGCTACGTAACCGCCAAACCACCACGAAGGTGCCTGTCCCCTTCGTGGTGGTTTTTCGTTCTGAGCCAAGGAGATTCATGTTCAACATTGTGCTGTATGCGCCCGAGATTCCGGCCAATACGGGCAATATCGGCCGCACCTGCGTGGTTACCGGCGCCCGCCTGCATCTGGTGGAGCCGCTGGGCTTCTCGCTCGACGACAAAACGGCACGTCGCGCCGGCCTGGGCTACTGGCAAAACTTGGACGTGACCACCTATGCCAGCTGGGAGGATTTCCTTGCGCGCAATGGCCTCTCCCCTGCCGACGAACGCCTGCATCTGCTGACCAAAAAGGCACGCCGCACCTATGCGCAGAGCACCTACCGCGACGGCGACTACTTGGTCTTTGGCAGCGAGAGCTCGGGCATTCCCGAGCCGCTGCTCGCCGCGGCGCCCGAGCGCTGCGAGCGCATCCCTATGCTGCGCGATTGCGACTCGCTCGATAACGCCGAGGCCTGGGAAGCCCACGAGGAATCGCTCGGGCATACCGAGGACGGCCACGAAGCCATCCTTCGGCAGGACATCTGCGGCAACTTCGTCAATCCGGACGACTACCGCATCAGCGCACTCAACCTCTCCAACAGCGCCGCCATCGTCCTCTACGAAGCCCTGCGCCAAACAGGCTTTCCGGGAATGTGACAAAGGAACTGTCCCTTTGTCACATTCAAGCGCCGCGCCGATGGCGCACACGCCTAATTGATGCTCTAGATAAAGAGCCTCACTTTTAATCAGAATTAACTAAAGTAAAATGAAGTTAAACGGCGGTGTGAAAGGAGAGCCTTGTGGAATATCTCGAGAACCCGTTTACCCCCAGTTTTGGTGAGGTTCCCGCCCATCTCGCTGGCAGACAACAGATTATTCGGGATTTGGACCGTGCCTTCTTGAGCCAGCGCAGGCGCCCAGAATTGACCTCGATCTTCTCAGGCGCGCGTGGAACCGGTAAAACCGCTCTCATGTCGTCGCTCGCGACAAGGGCGGAATCCCACGGCTGGATAGCCGTAAAGACGACCGCGCTCCCGGGAATGCTTGAGGAACTCGAGTTCGGGGCGAAACGCGCCGCAGCCCATCTCATCGACCCGTCCAACCACTTCGAAGTCACCGGCCTCGGAATTGCACCGCTCGGCAGCATCGAGGTCAATCGTGTCCACGATGCCTCAACCTGGCGTTATCGCATGAGCGACATCATCGACCAGCTCAACGAGGCGGGCACCGGTCTGCTCGTCACGGTTGACGAGGTGGACCCGACACTCGACGAGATGATTCAGCTCGCAGCGACGTATCAGCACTTTGTGACCGATGGGAAACGCGTCGCCCTGCTCATGGCGGGACTTCCCAACAACGTCTCGACGTTGCTGAACCACAAGACGGTCTCGTTCCTTCGCCGCGCCCAACAATATCATCTGGGTCGCATTGCCGACTATGACGTACGCGAGGCCTTGATTCGCACGATCCAGGAAAACGATCGCTTGGCAGATGCTGAGGGAATCGATAGAGCCGTTCGCTCGATCTCTGGTTTTCCCTTCCTATTGCAACTCGTAGGCTACCGTGCCTGGGATCTCACAAGCGATTCGAAGGAGATCTCGTCACGCGACTTTGACCTGGGAATCAAAATCGCGCGCGACGAGATGGACAACCGAATCCTCGCGGCAACCTATCGGGAACTCACTGCAGAGGACAAGCGATTCCTCATCGCCATGCTCGATGACGAGGAAGAGTCCACCACCGCTGACCTTGTCGAGCGCCTTAGGCGTTCGCCGCAGCAGGTCTCCCGCTACCGACGCCGCATGATAGACGCCGGCATCATCGGGGAGCGAGGACGAGGGCTCGTCGCATTTGAATTGCCATTCTTCCGCGACTATCTCTCCGCTCAGTGCGTGAAATAGGCATCAATGAGGCAAAGGGACTGTCCCTTTGCCTCATTGTCTATAGGTAGCGGCCAGTAACGCTCTTGGGACAGGCAGCGATATCCGCCGGCGTGCCGGCGCAGACGATTTGCCCGCCGGCGTCGCCACCGCCCGGGCCCATGTCGATCACATAATCGGCGTTACGGATAAGGTCGAGATCGTGTTCGATCACGATAACCGTGGCGCCCTTGGAAACAAGGCCGTCGAACACACTCAGCAACACCTGAACATCGAGCGGGTGCAAGCCGATCGTGGGCTCGTCGAACACAAACACGGCATCATCCTGCACGCGGCCCATCTCGCTCGCGAGCTTAAGACGCTGCGCCTCGCCGCCCGAAAGCGCCGGTGTGGGCTCGCCAAGTGTAAGATAACCCAAGCCCAGGTCGCGCAAGGTCTGCAAGCGCGCCTGAACCTTCTTGAGCCCCACCGTGGCGTCGAGCGCTTCGTCCACACTCATGTCCATGAGCCGCGGCAACGTAAGCAGGCTCCCGTCCTTGCCCTCGCGATGGATATGCGAAGCCGCGTCTACATAACGTGAGCCGCGACATGCCGGGCAGACGATCTCGACGTCGGGCAAAAACTGCACGTCGAGCGATATCGAACCCGTGCCATCGCACGTAGGGCAGCGCAAAGCGCCAGTGTTGTAGCTAAATGCGCCTGCCTTGTAGCCGGCTGCCTTGGCCTCGGGCGTGCGGGCGAAGGCGCGACGCAGTTCATCATGGATGTCGGCATAAGTCGCTACCGTCGAACGCACGTTGGCACCGATGGGCGTGGCGTCTATCAGGTTGGCACGTGCAATGCCCTCGGCATCGACCCAACGCACGTGTTTTGGCAGGCGCTCGCTGGCTGCCTGCGCCTTAAGTGCCGGGATGAGTGTCTCGAGCACCAACGTCGTCTTACCCGAACCCGAAACGCCCGTCACCGCGACAAGGCGACCGCGCGGTATATCGACTTCGAGCGGTTTGACGGTATGGATGGCATCGGTCGCCATGCGGATATGGCCCTGCTCGAACATTTCGTCGTCAGTCACCTGCGGACGCATGCGCTTGGGCTCTGTGCACAAAAACGGGGCGATGCGGCTGCCCTGCGATTGTTCGACCTCGTCCACCGTGCCAGCGGCAATCACATTACCGCCGCCCGCTCCGGCAACGGGGCCCATCTCGACCAGATAGTCGGCTTCCGCCAGCACACGTGTATCGTGGTCGACAACAACCACGGTGTTGCCGTCATCCACCAGATCGCGCATCACGCCTACCAGGCCGTCGACATTGGCAGGATGCAGGCCGATCGAGGGCTCGTCCAGCACATAGAGTACGCCCGTCGATCGGTTGCGCACCACGCGGGCGAGTTGCACGCGCTGGCGCTCACCCGTGGAGAGCGTGGCACCGGCGCGATCGAGCGAAAGATAATTGAGACCCAGATCGACCAGGCGACGGGCCGCACCCAAAAACGAATCGCAGATATCCGTCGCCATGGGCTGCATCTCGGTCGGCAAGGATGCGGACACCCCGCGCACCCACTCAATCGCCTCACCCAGCGTCATAGCCGCGGCCTGCGCCAGATTGATACCGCGCACCTGGGGATGGCGTGCGGCCTCGGAGAGACGCGTGCCGCCACAGTCACGGCATGGCCCCTCGCGCAAAAAGCGCGCCACGCGCTTGAGGCCCTTGTCGTCCTTAACCTTGGCGAGCGCATTCTCGACGGTATAGACAGCGTTGTAATAGGTAAAATCGAGCGGCGTGGCGCCCTCGCCGTTTTTGGGAACGTAGAGAATGTGCTTTTTAACCGCCGGACCGTGGAACACGATGTCGCGCTCTTGAGGCGTGAGCTGGTTAAACGGCACGTCGGTGCGCACGCCCATCTCGCCGGCTACCTGCTTCATCAGATCCCACATGAGCGTACCCCAGGGAAGCACCGCGCCTTCGTTGATGGTCTTTGACTCGTCGGGCACCAGGCTCGCTTCGTCCACCTCGCGCATGACACCGGTGCCGCCGCAGGTAGGGCACGCACCGCCGCTGTTAAAGGCAAGGTCCTCGGCACTCGGCGCGTAGAACTCGCGGCCGCATGCGGGGCACGTGAGCGACAGGCCCGCAGCCACGTTAAGGCTCGGCTCCACACGCGCCCCGCAATGTGGGCACACGTGATGGGCACAGCGGCTAAAGAGCAAACGCAGACTGTTGTTGAGCTCGGTCATGGTACCAAAGGTCGAGCGCACGCCTGGCACACTGGGACGCTGATGCAACGCGAGTGCCGCCGGTACGTGCAATACCTCGTCCACCTGGGCGTGCTCGGCCTGCGTCAGGCGACGTCGAGTATAGGTGCTGAGCGCCTCCAGGTAACGGCGCGAGCCCTCGGCATAAAGAACTCCCAGCGCCAGCGAGCTCTTGCCCGAGCCCGACACGCCGGCAATGCCCACGAGCCTCCCCAGCGGAATATCGATATCGATGTCCTTGAGATTGTGGACACGTGCACCGCGCACCTCGATAGCCTGCGGGCTCATCTTCTGTTCCGTCACCTTTATCACCCTACTCATGCCATAAAACGCGGTCGCGGATATACTCGCCCAGCATGGGCACGGTAAACCGCACAAGGCCGTATCCGGCGGCCTCGATGACGCGCTCGCGAATCAGGCTTGCGCGATATTTACTCGCCCAGCTCTGGGTACGGTCGCAGCGCTCAATGATATCCGCCGTGCGCGTCGGCTTGTCCTCGTCAACCGCCATAGCCTCGATAAAGAGGCGCTGAGGGCTGCGCAGACCGTAATACAGAGGTGCGTCAACCGCTTCGTAGAACTCGGAGACGGCATCCGCATGGCCATTCTCGACATCGCGCCTTTCGATGACCTGCGAGCCACGCCGGACAGCAGACCGCCACATGTAATAGCCCACCAGCTGAACCATATAGGGATGCCCCATGCTCTTGCGCGCCGCAAGGTCCGCCGTCTCCGCGTCAACGTAAAGACCAGCGTCTTTGACCGTCTGGATATACGAATCGCGCACTTTGGGCAAAGATATTGCCCCCAACGTACGCTGCTGGGCACGCCGCAAAAACGTCACGCTCGGCTCTTCGAGCAGATCGTCAACCATACTGGGCAAGCCGGCGAACGCCAGCGCAAGACCGCGCTGGTCGCTATCGGGCAAGCCCGTGGCATCCTGGTCTCCGAGCACCTGCTGATAGAGGACGGCAAGAGCCGCCAGTTCCTCGATAGACACCGATTGTGCCTCGTCAATCGCAAACAAGACGCCCTTGCCCGGACCGAGCTTCTTGAGACGCTCGTTGACCAGCCCTCGCAATGTCTCGCCTTTTGCCCGCGCCGCCTCGACCGACATCCGGCCAAACGACGGCCCAAACTCCATTGACGTCACAACGGGTTTATTCGAGCGAAGCGCGTCGGCCAAGCGGTCGCACAAACCAAGCGAAGCGGAATCGGAGACAACCGCCCATCCGCGCTCGCTGGCTAGACGTTGCAGCTCCCGCAGGAGAACCGTTTTGCCACAGCCGCGGTTTCCCGTAATGAGCATGAGCCTGCCCGGCGCTCCGGCGCCGTTGTCGAGCCCTTCCTCAAAATCTTCGATGACCGACTCGCGACCGATGAGTATCGGAGGCCGCTTACCGGCTGTGGGCTTAAAGGGATTTGGATTCATGTCGGCCTCCTCGGATTGGCAAACCCTGGTAACAGTTATACCAACTTATACTGAGTTATACCAATAGCATGTGACAAAGGGGCTGTCTCTTTGTCACATGTGGCCGAAAAACTCGGCGTCTGCTGCTCGCCAGGGACGGAAGGTGGCGGGATCGATCTTTACGTGCGCTGCGGCGGGCACGTCATACCATTTGACCGTGTAGCCGGCGCCGTGAGAGCAAAAGACCGAGTCGGGCGTGTTGGGCAGATCGGCCTCGGGCTCATAGGCGGCCGTCTCGATTACGCGCTCGGCATCATGGCAAGCCGCATAACCGGCGAACTCCAGGTACAGATGACCGCGCCCGCTCGTGTAGGCAGCCACCTCCAGCGCGTAATCCTGCACCTCGGATGCCGGCACGCGACCCACAAGCTTCGCTCGGTCTCCCGCCATCGTCGGCGGCTCGTACTCGGCACCCATGCGTGTGGCATCTGACAACGCCCGGCCCACGCACTCCCCCGGCACCTCGAGCTCAAAGTGGTACCACGGCTCCAGCAACACGTCTGCGCCGACCTCGCGCGCCTGCATCAAACCCTGGCGAATCGCGCGATACGTGGCCTGGCGAAAATCGCCGCCCTCGGTGTGTTTGGCATGCGCGCGGCCGCCCGTGAGCGTAATGCGCACATCGGTGATGGGCGAGCCCGTCAGCACGCCCAGGTGGTCGCGCTCCATAGCGTTGGTGAGTGCCAAACGCTGCCAGTTAAGATCGAGCTCGTCGGTCGAGGTCACGGTGCCAAACTGCACGCCCGAACCCGCTGGCAACGGCTCCAGGCGCAGATGCACCTCGGCATAGTGGCGCAGCGGCTCAAAGTGGCCCACGCCCTCGACCGGCCGCGAAATAGTCTCCTTATAGAGAATGCCGCCGGGCTCAAACGCAACCGAAAGGCCAAAGCGATCGGCCAACACCCGCTGCACGACCTCGAGTTGCACGGCGCCCATCAACTGCAAATGGATCTGCTCAAGATGCGTATTCCAGCTTACGCCGAGCATGGGATCTTCGTCCGCCAACTCACTCAGCGCTTTAAACACCGCATGAACGTCGTGTTCGCCCGGCAGCACCGTATAGGTGAGGACCGGAGCGATGACGGGCGCATCGCCCGCGGGCTCCGTGCCCAGGGCGTCCCCTGGGCGAACGTGCGCAAGACCCGTCACGGCGCAAATACCGCCAGCAGCAACTTCTTGGGCAAGCTCATACTTCTCGCCGTTATAGATGCGCACCTGATCGACCTTCTGTTCCCACGCCTCGGCACTGGAATGCCCGCTGATCATCTGTTTTGCGCGCAGCGTGCCGCCGGTCACTTTAACCCAAGCCAAGCGCTCGCCACGATCCCCGCGGCTGACACGATAGACGCGCGCGGCAAACTCCGGGAGCCACGCCTGCTCACGCATCAGCGCGCATATACCATCCAGTAGCTCGTCAACGCCTTGGTCCTTGAGCGCCGAGCCGGCAAAGCAGGGAAAGAGCTTGCGCTCGGCAACCATGCGCGACAGCGTTGCGACAGAAAGCTCACCCGCTTCAAGAAACTCCTCGAGCGCCGCTTCGTCCAACGCAGCAGCGTCCTCCTGAACGGCGCCGCCCGCCAGCAGCTCGTTGGCATCCAGGCCGCCCTCGGAAAGACGCTGCCCGAGTTGTGCCAGCAAAACATCGCGGCCGGGATTCTCCAAATCGATCTTGTTGATGAAGATGAACGTCGGGATGTCATAGCGTGCAAGCAGGCGCCACAGGGTTTCGGTGTGCCCCTGCACGCCATCGTTGGCGCCCACCACCAGAATCGCGTAGTCCAGGGCACGCAGTGTGCGCTCCGCCTCGGCAGAAAAATCGACATGGCCGGGAGCATCCACGAGCATGACGTGGGTATCGCCGTGGTCGAGCACGGCCTGCGACGAGAAAATCGTGATGCCGCGCTCGCGCTCGATCGTGTTAGTGTCCAGATGCGAATCGCCATCGTCCACGCGGCCACGCTTGCGAATGCGGCCCGCGTTGAACAGCATGGCCTCGGCCAACGTGGTCTTGCCGGCATCGACATGCGCCAAGATTCCAACGACCGCTTGCTTCGACATGGCTCTCCTCTTATTGCAAGCCCATCGCACGCGGCAACGGGCGTTCACGCTCCACACTGGATGATACAATTTACGGGCCGGTGGGCGAAGCGGGCCCTATCCCCCGACCGAGCTCATCGCCCCGCGTTGCCGCGCGGCGATTTTCGTAGGTTCGCGCCTTGCGAAAGCCGGCACCTCCCCTTTTTGTCTGCCCGGGTTCATCTGGGGCGGTAACAATGCGAGTCCCACAACGACGCGTTTTACCAAAAATGGCCCCACTCGGGGCCATTTTTTATTTGAGCTGGGTGATGATACGTGCCTTGGCTCCTACGCCTCGCGCAGCCAATCAAACGCGACACGCGCCGTGCCGTCGGACACATAGACGATACCGACACGCTCGAACCCCGCCTTGGCGATGGCGCCCTGCATGGGCAAGTTGTCCTCGTGCGTGTCAATACGCAGATGGTCGGCGCATTCCTTGGCAAAGGCAAACATCGCCGCCGCGATACCGTGCGCGGTGCCGTCGGATGCCACGCGATGCAGCACGGCATACGGAGTGTCGCTGCGCCATTGACCGTCCTCAATCACGTCATAGCACTCGTCCGGACCCGGTAAAAAGGCAAACGTCGCCACCACGCGGCCGTCGACTTCGCACACGTAACTGCCACCAGCGGCAATATCGGCAGCCAGCTGCTCGGCCGAAGGCGTGCCCTCGGGCCACTGCGTGGCGTTGCCATGCGCGCGCATAAAGGCGCGGGCCGCGTCATAGATAGCCATGACGGCGGGAATGTCGGTATCGAGGGTTTTTCTGATCATCACGCGGCGACCTCACGTTTATTGGTATCACTTTGATTGAGCAATGATACCAACGTTTGGAGAGGAGCGCGAAGCAGATGGGGAGCAAAAAGCGAGCCGCCTGGTCAAAAGCCAAAAGCGAGTTTTTGGGCGCTGCCACCGGCGGCGATATGGGCGACCTGTTTGCGCGCGAGGACGAGCGCCGCGACGCACTAGACGCCGAGCGCGATGAAGCCTGGCGCTACAAGTCGTGCGAACGCAAAAACCGTTACGACACGCGCGCCGAGGCAGAGGCCGTTATGGCCGACTGCGAAAACCGCGGACGGCGCGGCCTGTCCTGCTACAAATGCGAATACTGCGGCGGCTGGCACCTGACGTCGCACCCTTGGAAATAGACCCCGCATCGGCACGGCACTGGCGAAGCGCCAGCCATCGTGCGGAAGCTACGGACGCGGCGGCACCAAAACGTCGTAGCGGACGGCCTTGCCCGCAAGCTGATAGCTCGGCTTAACGCCGGCAAGCAGCGGCCCCTTCACCGGCCGCTTGATAACGACCTTGCGCGGCCGCGCCGCAAGCGCAGCTTCGACCAGCGTCTCCTCATCGGCGCACGGCTGTTCCAGATGGTGCAAAAGTTGAAACTTCTTTTTCACCGCCGCGCTCTTGGTGCGCTCGGGAAACATGGGGTCCAGATACACCACGTCGGGAGCGGTGAGCTCGTCCTGCCCGATCAGCTCGGCTGTATGGCGAAGGCCGGCAATGCTATCCTCGCCCGCATGTAAGCGCATGCGCGCCACGGCAGCCGCAAGCGCCGGATCATCTGCCGCGCGATCCAAAGCATCCTTGAGGAGCGCCGCGATCACGCAATCCTGTTCATACAGATCGACGGTAAAGCCCGCGGCCGCCAGCAGCAGCGAATCCTCGCCAAAACCTGCCGTGGCATCGACTGCCCACGGATGCTCAACGCCTTTCGCGCGCGCGGCCTTCACCAGCAGCTCCTGCTGCAGACGACCCTGCTTGAGCCGCGGAAGCATGCGGCCAAAATCGGCACGCAGCTCCATCGTGCCGTCGGTGAGCGTGAGGCCCTCGGACTTCCCGGTCAGCTCAAGCCCCGCGGCCCGAGCAACAGAAAAGGGATCGACGACGCCCATGGACACTCCTTAACAAGCAAAACGAATACGTGAGCGCCGTTTATGCCAGCACCCAACCGTCCGTTATTGTCCCACATGCGACATGGTCCACAGCATCCCAATGCAAAGCACCGCCATCAATCCCGTGCACACGGCAGCGATCACGGAATCGCCCATACGCCTTCCTAACGAACGCGGCTCGCGCACTTGCTTGGCCCCGTACATCATGGCCCCTCCTTCGGTCCAGCTCTTGCCATGGCCCCATCATCGCAGCGCCGCGCATACGCTGCCATCGATTTTGCTTACGCCCAGCTTTCCTTTTTGAAAGGTTGGGCCGCACAGGCAAGAGTCGCTTTCAGGCGCATGCATCGCCGCGTTGAACTACAATGTGCTTCACCATATGTGCAGCACAAAGGGTGCGCCAGGTTGGCGTACTCGTATCGAAAGGACCAGCCATGAGCTTCACTCGCAAGACTCTCAAAATCCTTGCCCTGATTTATTTTGTTCTGGGCATCGCCAGTCTCGTCATTGGAATCGCCGGCATCGCGACCGGCAAGCTCGAGTCCACCTACGGATCGAACGCCATGCTCGCCGCGGCCGTGATTATCGCCAAGGGCCTCATCGATCTCGCCGCAGGCGTTGCGGGCATCAAGGGTGCCAACAAGCCTTCGCAGGTTGACGGCGCGTTTAAGCTCGGTATCGTTGCTGCAGTCGCCACGCTTGCCCAGGCGGTGCTCACGCTTCCCGCGTTTGGCGGCGACGCCATAAACTATGGCGCCTTTGTCATCGTGGTGTACGACCTGTTCTTTGTTCAGCAGGCACACGACGTTAAGGCCGAGAACAAGGATCGTCTGTAGGCACCTGCCCCCACAGCTCCCTGCAGCCAAGCAACTAAAAAGGGCCGATCGCGCATCTCCGCGGTCGGCCCTTTACGTTTGCCCAGATAAAACCTACCAAAATAAACCTGTCCCTTTTTGGCAGGTTGTTAGCTGTGGCGGTACTCGGCGATGATGAAGTCGATGTCGGTTTGAAGGGTATCCAAATTTGCCAGGCGCTCTTTGTCGGCAGGGCGTGTGCGATAGTAGTACGGCGTCATCTGGAACACCGCCTCGATATCGGCCTGGGTCTGAAGCGTAATATTCGCAGATACCCGCTGCGTTCCGACTAACTCGAGCTCGGTGGTCTTCGGCAGCTTCTCATCGTTAAGGTACGGCGTGTCGTAGAGCACCTCCTTGAGGCCAAACAGATGCCGAGCACCCGGCACCACGGTGTAGAGCGAGCCCTCGGGCGCCAGCACGCGGGCAAACTCACGCTCGTTAAAGGGAGCGAAGAGCTCGGTCACCATATCGAAGGCGCCGTCCGCCACGGGGATGTCCTTCATGTTGGCCACGAAGTAGGTCGCATCGCCGCGCTTGGCAGCCAGGCGCACCATCTCCTTGCCCAAGTCGAACCCGTAAGCATCTACGCCCGATACCGCGCCCATGGCGCTGGTGTAGTAGCCCTCGCCACAGCAAATATCGAGCAACGTCATGGGGCAGTTCGTTGACGCGGCACGACCAGACACCCGCTCGCGCACCAGCTCGACCATCGCATCGCGCAACGGCGCATAGTAACCGCGGTTCAGAAAGTCGCGACGGCTGCGCGCTTGCGACTTGGGATCGCCCATGGAGTCGCCGCTCTTGGACGAGCGCAGCAGATATAGATAGCCCTCGCGCGCACGGTCAAACCGGTGTCCGCCCGCGCATGCAGCACCGCGCTCGTCGTCCACCAACGGTTCATGGCAAACGGGACACAACAACATGGCAACTCCTTAGCGCGAACAACACAACGCCCACCATTGTCGCACGCCTTCCCCACCTAGTCATAGAAGAGACAAGGAGTGTCCCCAGCTGCCGGCAGAAAAGGAACGTCCCTACGTGCCGGCTGGCTGCATTAGGAGTATCATCGTCTGCGCAAATAAGCACGAAAGAGCATATTAGAGATTGAGAGCGTATGGCAGACACCGCATCTAAGCACATTGACATGACCACCGGCTCGCTATGGCGCAATATTCCCCTGTTCGCCTTCCCCGTGGCCGCCACGAGCATCTTGGAGCAGCTGTCGAACCTCATCGCCACGGTCATCATCGGTAACTTCTCGGGCGACCAGGGAACCCTCGCCATGGCGGCGGTCGGCTCCAATGTTCCGCTTACCAGTCTTATGCTCAACCTTTTTATAGGCATGTCGCTTGGCTCCAACGTGGTCATCGCCAACGCTATCGGCCGCAACGATCAGAACATGGTCAAACGCGCCGTCCATACCTCGATTTTAATGGCGCTCGTGGGCTTTGTCGTCATCGCGCTGGGCGAGATCTTTGCCGAGCCCATGCTCGCCGCGCTCAACGTTCCCGCCGAAACCATGCCGCTCGCCTCGCTCTACCTGCGCGTCTTTTTGCTCAGCCTGCCCTCAATCTTGCTCTACAACTTTGAGGCCGCGATCTTCCGCTCCGTCGGCATCACCCGCATGCCGCTGCAGGCGCTTGCCGTGTCCACCGTCCTCAACATTGGCCTGGACCTCATCTTTGTCCCCGTACTTCACTGGGGCGTCGCGGGCGTCGCCATCGCCACCGCCATCGCCTATACCGTCAGCGCCGCCACGCTCTTTATCCGCCTGCTCAAGACCGACTCCGTCGTCCGCGTCACCCCGCGTGACCTGGCTATCGACCCCGTCGCCCTCAAGCGCATCGTCAAGATCGGCCTGCCCGCCGGCATCCAAAGCGCCGTCTTTGCCGTCGCCAACATCATCATCCAGTCCGCCATCAACAGTCTGGGCACCGAGGTCATGGCCGCATCGAGCGCCGCCATGAGTCTGGAATACGTGTGCTATAACCTGCTCAACAGCTTTAGCCAGGCTTGCACCACCTTTGTGGGACAAAACCACGGTGCCCGCCAGATCGACCGCTGCACCAAAACGCTTAAGGTCTGTCTGGTCGAAGGCGGTATCGTTGCACTCACCACGATTATCGTTATTGTCGGTCTGGGGCGCGAGATCCTATCGCTGTTCAACAGCGATCCCAACATCGTCTCGATCGGCTATATCCGCGTGTGCTCGATCTTCCCGGCGTACGCTTTTAGCATGTTCTACGAAAACATGTCCGGCTACCTGCGCGGCTTTGGCATCTCGCTCATGCCCGCCCTCATCACCATGATCTGTGTCTGCGGCATCCGCTTCTATTGGGTGTTCTGCGTGTTCCCGCACTTCCGCACCTTTGCGAACATCATGATGGTCTACCCCATCAGCCTGGGCACCACGGCGTTCTTTATGGTCGTGGCGGTATTACTCTGCCACCCGGCACGCACCTATCGCGCCACCAAAGCCAAAGCGACAGCCCGCTAAACACCGCGCTCAACGCACGCCAGTCATTAATTGACAATATGCGAGCTCATATAGTCGATAAAGCGCCTCGTGGCGATGGGCATGGTATCCCAGCTGCGCCAGGCCGCCACTACGTCGCGCGAGGGGGCATGCACGATGGGACGCACGCGAATATCGGCCTGCATGCCCTCGACGGTACGGCGATACAGCATGCTCACGCCTAGGCCCTCCTCCACCATCGCCATGATGGTGTAGTCGTCGGTCACCTCACTCGTCACATGCGGCGACAGCCCATGCGCCGCGAATGCATCGAGCACCAGGCTCTGTTCGCCCTCATCCAGCAACACAAACGGCTCGGACGCCAGGTCGGCGAGCGTCACCTTCTCCTTTGCCGCCAGCGGATGCGCGGCCGGCAGCAGTGCCACCAACTCGTCGTGATAGACCACGCGCTTCTCGAGCCCCGCGGTAAACCCGCGTGCCGTAAAGCAAAAATCGACCACGCCATCGTGCACCCACTGGGCGTTGCGCGTGTAATCGCCCTGCTTGAGGGTAAAGTGCACGCCCGGGTGCAGGGCTCCAAAGTCGCGGATTACGCGCGGCAACACGGTACGGCTCACGTTGGTAAACGTCGCAATGCGAATATCAGTCGAGGAGAGCCCCAGCAGCTCCTGGCGCTTGCCCTCGAGCTCAGCCTCGGCAGTTACGATCTGTCGCAGATACGGCAGATACTGCTTGCCATCGCGCGTAAGCGACACACCCTGTTTTCCGCGCTCGATAAGCGTGGTACCCAGCTCGCGTTCAAGCGCCTTGACGGCCTGGCTCACCGCACTTTGCGTATAGCCCAGCTCGTCCGCCGCGCCCTTAAGACTTCCGCAGTCGACCACCATACAAACGATCTGATACCGCGATGCCATTGTGCCTCCACATCAATGCAGCCGTAAAACGTTTTGCCAGGGCTTTTTCTACCTACATTAGCATTTCTTAATCATACTGAAGATACATTCGCTTTACTACATCCACATCTGGGAGCAGAATCCTTTTTACGAAACCGTTCTGTAACAAAAGGAGTCCCATGGATCGCAAAAAAGCAATCGCGCTCTCATTTTCCGTTCCCGTAGCATGGGGCTTTTCGTACCCCCTCATGAAGATCGGTATGGACAGCATGAACGCCACGAGCATCGTCGCGCTACGCTGCATCATCGCCTTTGTGGTCTGCCTGCTGCTCTTCCACAAGCGCGCTTTCCGTATCAACCGCGACCTTATGGTTCGCGCCGCCATCATCGGCGCCATCATGGCAACCGAGCTCACCTGCATGTGCCTGGGCTCTAGCCTCACCTCTGCCTCCACTGCCGGCTTTTTACAGAGCCTGACGGTCGTGATCGTGCCGTTTGCCAACGCCGCCCTGCTGCGTCGCGCCCCCGAGCGCAAAGTGCTCGTCGGCACCGCCATCGTCACCTGCGGCATGCTGCTGCTCTCGGGCGCCGACTTTACCAGCCTGAACCCGGGCGCGCTCATCATGCTGCTCTCCGCCTTTGTCTACGCCGGCCATATCATTGTGGCGAAGCGCTTTGTCGAAGATGTCGACCCGCTGGCTCTGGGCGTTTGGCAGCTGGGCTTTGGCGGCCTGTTCTCGGGCATTGCCGCATGCGTCTTTGGCGGTTTCACACTTCCCGGTACGCCCAGCGAGATCGTGGTTGTTGTCGCGCTCGCACTCATCTGCTCTGCCTACGGCTTTATCACCCAGACACTCGTGCAGCCCCACGTGCCTGCCGAGACCACCGGCTTCGCCTTCTCGCTCGAGCCGGTCTGCTCCGCTGTCTTCTCGTTCTTCTTGGTCGGCGAGGTCCTGAGCCCCATCGCCTTCCTGGGTGCAGCTCTCATCCTCACCGGCGTCATGGCGGCAACCGTCGAGTTTCCGCGACTTCATGCGCATGCTCACGACCACGCCCACATGGCAGGAGCGCCCGAGCGAGCCTCGTAAAGCGCCTCACCTTTTATAGCCGCGGCATAAAGGTCTCCGGACGCCTTTACAATAGATGCCAACAGAGCATCTGACGTAAAGGAGCCCCATGGACGCCGCGACCCGCGACCGCAACATAGCAACTTGGTTGGGCGATGCGCCACAGCCGGTACGTGACACTACGAACCAGCTGCTCGAACGCATCGCCCTTTTGCGTGCCGAGCAAACCATCTACCCGGCACAAGACGACATCCTCAATGCCCTCGCCTACACGCCGGCCGACCAGGTCAAAGTTGTCATCTTGGGTCAAGACCCCTATCACGGACCCAACCAGGCCATGGGACTGTCGTTCTCGGTCCCCGCGACGCAAACCAAGTTGCCGCCGAGTTTGCGCAACATCTACAAGGAACTCAATGCCGATCTGGGTTGCCCCATTCCCGCCACGGGAGACCTAACGCCATGGGCACAACAGGGCGTCCTGCTTCTCAACACCACGCTCACTGTGCGTGAGCATGCCGCGAACTCGCACGCCAAGCTGGGCTGGAGCACGCTCACCGACTACGTTATCGAACGCTGCTGCCAGCTGTCCCAGCCGGTCGTCTTTTTGGCTTGGGGTCGCTTTGCCCAGCAGACGGTCGAAGGCAAGCTCGTCGCAACTGGTGCGGGCAAGGCAACCGGCAAGTTCTGCCTGGCATCCACGCACCCCTCGCCGCTTTCGGCCAACCGTGCCACGGCAGAACTCCCCGCCTTTATGGGATCGCGCCCCTTCTCCGCTGCCAATCGGCTGCTCGAACAGCACGGCTCGACCCCCGTCAACTGGACTTGCCTCGACTAAAAATCGATACATCAAAAATGCGCCCGACGGCTTTCCATCGGGCGCGTTTCCTATTCGGGCCAAATAAATTGTGTGCGGCCGGCCTCGCCACCGTCAATGAGCAGGCTCTGCCCGGTCATAAACCGGTTGGTCACGCCCACAAAGTAGATCCACTCGGCGATCTCTTGGGCGGTGGCCCAGCGTTTAAGCGGCGTGAGCTCCATAATCTGGTTCCACAGGTGTTCGTCTTCCATCACGCAACGGTTGAGCGGCGTGATAACGCCACCCGGGTCCACACTGTTGGCGATGGCCTGCGGCGCCAGACGGTTTGCAAGGTTCTTGGTGTAGGCAATAACGCCGCCCTTGCTGGCGGCATAGTCGGGAAACTCCGATCCCGTATGCCCGCTCGCCGACCCCACATTGACCACGGATTTGATAGCCGGCGCCGGCTTGGCGGCAAGCCCCTCCCCCGCAAAGGCGTAGCGCTCGGTCACGTTGATGGTGCCATACAGGTTGGCGGCGATGTCGTCAGCCGAATCCTGCGTACCGGCAACGTTCACGATCACCTGGGGTTCAAGATCGTCTGGAAACGCGTCCGGCTTGCGAACATCAACGATCAGATGGCGGTAGCGCTCGTGTTTGATCGCCGCCGGTAGCAAATCAAAGCCCACGACCTCGTGGCCCTCGTCCAAAAATCGTTGCACGCATGCGGCTCCGATACCGCCCGAAGCACCCGTGATCAAAACCCGCATACTTGCTCCTTAGGCGGTTGCGTGGCGCTCGAGGTACTCGGAGCCCACATTCTCGCGCTCCCAGCCGCGCACGACCTTGTAGCCCACGGGGCTCAGGAAAACCTCGCACAGCAGCTCGGCAACAGCGCCGGTCAGCGAGCACATAAGGACCTGCACCCAGGTCCAACCAAAGAACGTGTGGCTCACCACAATGGCAAAGACCAAGTTGTCGATAAACTGGCCAACACCCGTGGACACATAGGAGCGGAAGGCAAAGCTCGCAAAGTTATTCTTTTTGAGCATGCGGCCGAGCGACTGGTTGAGCGTGGAGTTAACCACGGCAGAAACGAGCATTGCCAGCGAAGAGCCCAGCACCACGTACCAGGTGCCGCCGATGGTGGCGTTAAGGGCAGTGTTGACCTCGATCATGCCGGTGTCGTAGTAGGCGCCCCACATGCCGGGCGTGAGCGAGCATGCCCAAAAGCACAGACTCACGGCCAGGTTGACCAGCAGCGCGAGGATAGAGATTTTGATGGATGCCTTGGCGCCAAAGCGCTTGCAGATCATGTCCTGGCACAAAAACGAAACCCAGCTCACCACAAAGCCACAGTCGAGCGCCAGATATGGCAGGCTGATGAGCTCTTTGTTGGCCAGCAGGTTCATCATGATGACGCTCACGAAAAACAGCGAAACCGTTGCCGCGGGAATGCTCCGCAGCAGGACCTTGTAGTCCTCCATGACCTTCTTGATCATTATGTACTCCTTTGGTTTTAGGTTTAACGAGCAGGATATCGGACCCGAACTGCTCGGACGCCCCGGTCTTGAGACGACGGTGGGTATGATAGCCGCTCGCGCGGCATCAGGCAAGCAATCGGCGCGGCAGCCCCGCAGGGCCACCGCGCCGATGCGTTAAAACGCTACGTTGCCAAACTCCGACAGGATAAGGTCGGGGTTGTGGTCGGTTGCCCAATCCACGTTCCACGGGCTCGTGAACAGCAGCAGCTTACCGCCGCGCATGTCCTCGACACGCAGGGTGTCGCGCGTGAGCGAAAGGCCCGGGATATCAATAGTGTCGGGGTCGTTCTGGATCCAGCGGATATCGGTATAGGGCAACGGCTGGCGACGAACCTCAACACGGTATTCGGCCTTGAGGCGGCGCTCGAGCACCTCAAACTGCAGCACGCCGACCACGCCCACAATGACGCTTTCCATGCCGGCACCCAGTTCGCGGAAGATCTGGATAGCACCCTCTTGGGCAAGCTCCTCCATGCCCTTGACGAACTGCTTGCGCTTGAGCGTGTCGACCTGCGTAATGCGAGCGAACATCTCGGGGGCAAACGTCGGGATCTGCGGATACTGCACGTGGCGCTTGCCAGAGCACACAGTGTCGCCGATGCTAAAGATACCCGGATCGAACAGGCCCACGATATCGCCCGCGTACGCCTCGTCAACAATCGCACGGTCATCGGCCATCATCGAGGTGCCAGTAGCAAGCTTAAGCTTGCGGTTGCCCTGCACGTGGAAGGCGTCCATGCCGCGCTCGAACTTGCCCGAGCAAATGCGCACAAAGGCGATGCGGTCGCGGTGGTTCTTGTCCATGTTGGCCTGGATCTTAAACACAAAGCCGCTAAAGTCGTCGCGGCAGGGATCGACCGGCTCGCTGGTGAGCGTATCGGTATAGGCGCGCGGCGTCGGGGCCAGACGCAGGAACTCCTTGAGGAAGGGCTCCACGCCAAAGTTGGTGAGCGCCGAGCCAAAGAACGCCGGGCTCAGCTTGCCGCAGGCCACAGCATCCAAGTCGAGCTCGTCGCCAGCGCCATCGAGCAGCTCGATGTCGTCCATCAGGTTCTTATGGTTCTCCTCGCCGATGAGCTCATCCATGGCAGGGTCGCCCAGCTCGGCCTCGACCTCGGCGACCTTCTTGGTGGCGTTGGCGTGGCCGTCGCCCTCGAAGGCAATGACGCGACGGGTCTGACGATCGAACACGCCGCGGAAGTTGCGGCCGCTGCCGATCGGCCAGTTCATGGGATACGTATTGATGCCCAGGACGTTCTCGATCTCTTCCATGAGCTCAAACGGATCGCGAGCCTCGTGGTCGAGCTTGTTCACAAAGGTGAAGATGGGAATGTGGCGCAGCGTACAGACCTTAAAGAGCTTTTTGGTCTGGGCCTCGACGCCCTTGGCGCCGTCGATGACCATAACAGCAGCGTCGGCGGCCATAAGGGTACGGTAGGTATCCTCCGAGAAGTCCTGGTGGCCGGGGGTATCGAGGATGTTGACGCAGGCGCCGTTGTAGGTGAACTGCAGCACCGAGGAAGTAACGGAAATACCGCGCTCCTTCTCGATGTCCATCCAGTCCGAGACGGCATGCTTGGCCGAGCTCTTGCCCTTGACCGAGCCGGCAGTCTGGATGCTGCCGGTATAGAGCAGCAGCTTCTCGGTAAGTGTGGTCTTACCGGCGTCCGGGTGGCTGATGATCGCGAATGTGCGGCGCGACGAGATTTCATCCGACAGGCTTGCCATGCGGATCCTTTCTTGCATTGAGTGCATTACGTCGTTGTAACCGCACTATTGTAGCCGCGAAATCTCGCTCTAGGGCGCCTATCAGGACAAATTCATCAGTCAGAACGTGAACGGCTAGTTATCGAAAGTATTCTGCAGCAGACTGTCTCAATCTGTAACAGCAGGCGACCCAAAACGGACCCAGGCGTTACAGATTGAGAAAAACAAACTTGCCCGCCGACACAATCTCAATCTGTAACATCTGGCCGCCCAAATTGGGTCTAGCTGTTACAAATCGAGATAAACGGAAAGGCAGGCAGCCAATGTCTCGTTCTGTAACATCTAGCCGCGCAAATCGACTCTTACTGTTACAGATTGAGACAAATAGGCAGGCGGGAAAATAACATCTCAATCTGTAACAGCTGGCGACCAAAAACGGATCCAGATGTTACAGATTGAGATTGTTTTGGAGCAAGCGCGGCGCCGATGGTCTATTCCACATTTAGCTCTTGCATAACTGTGCATAGTGTATATATACTGTGCTTACCGGTTATATACACGTGTAGCCCAACAGCTAAGGAGCCGCTGTGGACATCATCCTATCCAATTCGAGCGATAAGCCCATCTACGAGCAGATAACCTCGCAGGTCAAAGCTCAGATCTTATCGGGCACGCTCGCTGCGGGAGCCAAACTCCCCAGCATCCGTGCACTCGCGAGCGATCTTGGCGTGAGCGTCATCACCACCAAGCGCGCCTACGCCGACCTGGAGCAGCTCGGGTTTATCTGCACCGTGCAGGGCAAGGGCTGCTTTGTCGCCGAGGGCAACCAAGAACTCTTGCGCGAAAACCAGCTCTGCCATATCGAAGAGCTACTTGCGAAAGCGGCGAGCCAAGCCGAAACCCTGGGCGTCACGCGCGACAAGCTGCACGAGATGCTCGACCTGGTAGCCCCCGAAACCATGCAGTAGCCATCTGCAAGAAAGGCTATACCATGCAAAACCTTTTAGAACTCAAAGGCATCTCACGCCGTGTAAGCGACCGTTTTTCGCTGCGTGATGTCACACTCGCTGTGGAGCCAGGTCAGATCGTCGGCTTTGTTGGTGCCAACGGTGCTGGCAAAACAACGACGATTCGAGCTGCCCTCGGGCTTATAAAGCTCGATGCCGGCGAGGTGCACCTATTTGGGCAGCGCTGTGGCGCCGACGCGCCCGATGAGACGCAGCGCCATCTACGCTCCCGCGTCGGTCTTGTCCTGGACACGTGCCCCTTCCCCTCCACGCTCAAGGTGGGCCAGATCGAGTCGCTCGTAGGCCCGGCGTACCCCACGTGGGACCGCGAAACGTTCGCCGGATTCATCAACCGATTTGGCCTCGATCCTAAGACAAAAGTCAAGGACCTCTCCCGCGGCATGGGCATGAAACTGCAGCTTGCCTGTGCACTCAGTCACAATGCCAAACTGCTCGTTTTGGACGAAGCCACCGCAGGCCTCGATCCCATGGCACGCGAGGAACTGCTCGATGAGCTGCTTGCCTTTGTCGCCGACGGTCAGCACAGCGTGCTGCTCTCGAGCCACATTACGTCCGACCTCGATCGCGCCGCCGACCGCGTCATCTGCATCGATAACGGCTCGATTATTTTTGACCTG
>USHA01000013.1 GCA_900554325.1 uncultured Collinsella sp. | reverse complement strand
AATCAAAGCCGCCGTTTCTTTTTATCTTCTAATGAAATGACGCGGTATCACTGTTAAAAGCGGCGGCTAAAGGAGGTAGCCGCCATGAAGCACATACCCTATCGACAAAATCCGACGGTCATTGACATATCAAAAAAAGCCCGACCACCGCCGGGAACCTCTCTACCCTTGACTATGAACTGTCTAATCATCTAAATACTGCTTACAATACCTATACGCCTGTCCGGGCTTTTCGGACAGGCGTATTTTGCTGCTCAAAATATTTTTTGAAAATAATCCGAAAATCTTCGGCGTTTTTTCAAAAGGCAGTATTGCCCCGCGAAAAGGGGGAAGCACCACCAACTTTCCAACGAGAAAGGGGGTGAGAATGTGGAACCTAATCGCAGGGAGTATAGGAAACCAGTGCCTGAAACATAATCCACTTCGAGGCGCAAATCCTCATATTGGGACTTCGGCATTACAGAGACACCATACTTATCAGGATGATTCCAAACATCCGACCCCATAACGAGACCAAAATTCGTAAATCCTCTCGTGGAATATGGAACACCACATACCTGTTTTGAATAATTCAAAACATTCTCTGTATAAGCTAAGGTGTTCAGAGCCTCTTCTTTAGTTTCGGTCGGAAAGCCAATCATAAAGAATAGATGAACAGGAATACCCGCATTGAGACAATCATGGATATTGCGATCAATCCAATCAACTCTCGTGTTCTTCTTCATTAGATCAAGAACTCTTTGGTTGTATGACTCGAGGCCAAACTGAATCTGCCTACATCCACTTTGGTATATCTTGTTGAAAACGTCTGTACTTAGGGTTGGAGAGAACCTCGTTTCTCCATGCCAGAAAAACGTTTTTCCCGATGCGTTTATTTCATCCGCGAGTTGCTCCATTCTTTTGCCTTCGAATGTTTCATCCACAAAAGAGAAAACTCTCGTGCCGTATTTTTCATTTAACCGACACATTATTTCAAATACTCTCGATATAGGCATCTTTCGGTAACAACCACCGGTAGCACCGGGAATGGTGCAGAAGGCGCAATGATTAAAACACTGCCTAGAGGAATAAACCGGCAATATTAACTCAGGCATGAAGTATTTAGAAAGGGCGAAGCCATCGAAATCGGGAACCGTATCGTTGATAAATGTTTGCTCAATCCGATGGTTTTTATATATCTTCCCACCTTTAGCATGGCAAAGGTTTGGAACACAGTCGAGATTGTCATCACCAGAGTCAAGAGCCTCAAGAAGACGTGCAAGCGGCTCTTCGCCGTCATACATCATTATCGAATCAATGTATTCAAAAAAGGGATGCCATTCTTTCATGCAGTCATCTGCTAAACGAGTAATGTAATTGCCGCCCAATGAGACGTGTTTAACAGATGGACATTCTTCTTTAATCAGTTTCGCTAACGTAACTGCAGAAATCAATTGGAAACAGCCGCTCACCGAAATCCCAATAAACTCGATTTTTTCCCTCTGAATACGCTTAAGAAAGGCAGTTTCATAGAAGGAAATAAACGGATTATGCAAGGTATCCGCAAGCGATTTCATTATTTCTGGTGTCGAATAATAATCATAGGGCAGATCTATGGAGTTGAACGTGTATTTAACTCCATATGAGACGTGATTTATGATATAGAGTGCATTTCTAAAAATGTTTTCAGCATATTGTCTTTCTTTTAGATTAAAGTATCTCTTCGATCTGAAAATATCTTTTGCCTCGTCAACATTAAGTGCTGACTTTTGTATCAACTCGATTGTTAATTGAACATTCGAACTAAACGAATCCTTTGATTCCCGATACCTTTTACAGCACTCTTCGACATGTCTAAAAGATAGGAGGTCATCGTAAAATTCCACGTTTAAGTCAACGATGTCAACTTTATATTGTTCAACCTCTTGAAGATATGACTTCAAAACAGGCAAGGCAAGATACGGCCCCACTGGACTCCATCCTGGGGGAAATACTAAAAGCGTTTTAGGCATATCAACGTCACATCTTTCGCAAATAATTCAATTGAAACACAACTACCATCATAATTGAAAATACACCAAGTCCTGTAACGAGAATTGAGAACATCGCGATGCTCGTGAACAGCGAAACAAGGAGTGTTGAAATAACAACAGCAACCGATTGCAAAGACTCCCTAATTGAAAACAGACTTATCGATTCAGATTCGTCTCTCGCCAAATCCTGCAGCGATGTTATGAGAAGCACATCTTGAATGGCGTTTCCGGCACCGACGATAAAAAGGAAAATAAACGATATTCCAGACGCATAGCGATAGCCAAACGCCAGATACGCACCGAGCGCAAGATACGTCACAAAACAATATGATTTAATGCAATCGGAACCACTAATTAAACGACCATATATTGTATTTCCGAACAACAGTCCGATTGTAAGACTACTCTGAAGGAATCCGTATTGTATCGATGACGAGTCAAATTGCAATTGCGCAATAGCTGGCAAAAGAGAATTCAGAGAGCCGAATGCCACGCCACTAGAAATATCGATTAATAGGAAACCAATTGCCAAGTGCTTCGCGCTAAGATCACTAAATGCAGTCCTGTTTTTTTCATTTTTGCTTATCCCCTCTTTATCATTAACCTCGATAACCGACGGAACATCTCGCAGCAACCAGAACGACGCGGCAAAAGAAAGCGCGTCCAATGCAAGAACAGCCTCCGCCCCAAATTGAGCGACAACAAAACCGCCGGCAACTGGCCCCAGAACCATCATCAAATTCTGCAGAAACCCAAACGAATTATTAATTACGTCGCGATTGATACTATTCGTATTGGCTCTTAACAACGAGTAAAAGCAGGGCATTTCAACCGTTCGGCAAAGCGATACCGCGCACGTAATAGCAAACATACTCCATTTACTATCAACAAAAATATAGCAAACGAATAATCCCGCGCGAATTAAGTCTGCCAATCTCATGGCCTGCAGTGTCCCGATACCCATCTTCTGAGGCAGCTGCGCGAGCGCAACTGAAAACAGAGAGGGGGCAAATCTGCAGCAGACCATCAAAGCAGTTGCAGAAACATCGTGAGTTACCTCGTAAATCAGCATTGGCAAAGCAATATTCGCACACCAATTGCCTATTTCGCTTATCCCTCTAGCAATATATAGGACCCGAACCGGATGGCTAGCTCTCAATACCGTGAACATCACGATTAACCTCGTATTTCAGGCCTCGTTCATCCCTTAATAGGAATCCATAATCAACCAAGTACCGCCTCAACACGGCATAATCAGGATAGAGCTGTGACAGCACACGATTAACCTGAAGCTCCGTATAACTTGTATTTAATTCAAAGAAAGAGACGGCCCATAGCAGCATGATTCTTTTATAGCTTTCCTTTTTTGGAATTGAAACCAGCTCGCCATTCTTGAGAAATCGTTTTTTAAAGTCTATTAGCTCATCCATTCACATCCTCCATTTCATACGCATCTAATACTAAAAATGCATACGCTTTAGGTCATCTCATTCGGCTTCTATATTCGAACTAAACTCGAACTAATCTAAATGATTTGCTCAAACACTCTTCGAAAGCTCGTTTTTCACTCTGAGTAAAATGCCCTTCCCAGTCAGTCCACGAACAGGAAGGCAACTCACAACGAGCGGAGTCGAAGCCCTCTGCCGTCGGTCGTTCAAAATGCACGATAACCTTTTCGATGTCCCCATCTGTTATCAGGTCAGAATGAACGACCTCGGTACCGTCTTCGAATGTCATATATGGGTACATCACGTAAACCACCTCGCAATCGTAAATCCAGTTTAGCATCAAGCTATTGCACCAAAGACAGCAAGCCCCCCTTGATGAGTTGATGGTATCTGTTAAATGTCACGTACGATTCACATCTGGTGGGTACCCTGATGGCTACACGAAACGAAGCAGATTTACACCGGGAGGACCCCGTATGACAACCAAGTACACCGACGCGCCGCGCACGCGCGTCATGACGCCGGCATCGCTCAACAACGGCGTGCACGAGAACCATTCCATCGGACAGACCATGGCCATCGCGCCCAAAAAGGGCCTGTTTGACGACATTTCCATTCCCCAGATCATCGCCGGCGCCGCAGCTGCCGCCACGAGCGTTGCACTTGCCTCCAAGATCGGTATCGCGGGTTCAGTAATTGGCGCCGCCGTGAGCTCGGTCATCACCGTTGTGTCCTCGCAGGTCTACCGCCACTTTATCTCTGCCAGCGCCAAAGCCCTCAAAGGTACGCACGCCGACGTCGACTACCCCGCCGGCGCCTATAAGCCCGTTGAGTTTGATGCCGAGGAGCACCTAGGTGGCGCCGCGACCACGCAGGAGATGCGCCAGGTTGCGGGACGCGCGACCACGGCGCGTGTCGCCCCCAACAGCCTGCGCGCCAAGGCGGCGGCAGAGCGCAGCCAGACGCAAAAGAAGGTCATCATCTTCTCGATCGCCATCGCCATCGTCGCGGTCATCGCCTGCGCCGGCGCCATCCTTATCACCACCGCCGGTGAGGGTCTGGGCGAGCGCCCCGAGCCAATCCTTTCGTCGCGCACGACCGAGAGCGATGCAAATGACAACACCCGGTCTCAAGATCAGCAGACGCAAACGGACGACACGCAAGACAGTTCCACCTCTGCCAATTCGTCCTCGAACACCCAAGACCAATCGCAGGGCACCGATTCCTCTACGGCCAACAGTGGCACGCCATCCGGCACGACCGACTCAAGCCAAACGACTGACGGTTCGCAGCCAAGCACGGGCGGCCAGACGAGCGACACCGCTTCGGGAACGGGCACAGCAGACAGCAGCAACGCCAACAGCTCGAACAGCTCGAGCGGAACCGCGTCCGGCACGGCATCTGACAACTCGAGCCAAGGCACGGCATCGGGCAACTAGGCGCTGCATCCCCAGATAGGCAACCTGTACAACGGGCGCGAATCGATAGCGGTTCGCGCCCGTTTGCCTTGGGTGCCGCCATGGCAAACGCTATGCGATGGTAAGATACTTTACGTGTGTAAAGAGGAGATTTGCCATGAGCAAGACAATAGTTAGGCCCACGCTATCGCTGGGCAACCACATCTATCTGTATCGCCTGCTGCGCGATGCGATTGGATGCGGCAAGCAAACGTTTATGACGCAGGTCGAAGAGGCGCTCGCCGCGGGCGACATGGCCGCTTATGACCTGGGCTTCGAGTCAACGCGCGAGCTGCTCGAGGAGCTCGACGACTGCATTAAGTTGACTGTCTTTAAGGGCGGTCGCCTGTATGCCACCGTCATCGCCAACGATGCCTGGGATGCCGCCCTTGCCAAGGGCGAGGACAAGCCCAAGGCAGCCAAGGGAGCCAAGCAGTCCTACAAAAAGAAAAAGCGCGGCGAGAAGGACCTCAAGGCCGTGCGCCCCAAGCACGTTAAGCGTCCCGAGCCTGAAGCCATGGTTGAAGCCGTGCCAGAATCCGAGCCCGAGGCAGAGATTGAAGTCGCTATTGAGGTAACGGCAGAAGCCGAAACCGAAATCGCCGCCACGACCGATCCCAAAGTCGTATCCGAGCAGGAAGCCACTGCGGAGCTCAACGAGACTCCCAAGTCGACAACCGAAGAAGTCGCTAACCAACCCGAGACGCCTTCGTTCCAAAACAGTGATGTCTTTAGCGACGAGGCCGAGGACGATCAGCCCGCCGATCAAGACGCTACCGAGTCGACGCCGAAGCCCGAGACGCCGCAGCCCGCCATCTCGCTCACGGTCGTCTATGACCCCGAGAACGCCAACGCCGGCATCACCACTATGGCATCCACGCCCATCGAAGCAAAGTCGAGCGTCGAGAATGAGAGCGCGATGCAGGTTGAGTTTGAAACTGCAGCTGTAGACGCGCCCGTCACCGTGAAGCCCGCAGATTCCGCAGTTAAGCCGGAACCGGTGCCTGAGCCCGCACCCGTCATCGAATCCGTGCCCACCTCTACTTGCGACCAAGTTCCCGCACCGGCACCGGCTTCGGTACCCGCAGCGGCCCCAACCCCCGCACCCGCAGCGCCCGCCATCCCTGAGGACTTCCCCGTCGATTTCGCAACCGAGGTCTTCTGCCCCGGCCCGCTTCTGCACCAGTTGTCGACCTATCTCCCCTACGGCGCCGACACGCTCGGCATTGTCGGCGAGTACTACTGGATCGCCCGCGAGCGCGGTACCATCGAGGCCGCGCGAAACCGCGCAAACTTCCCCCTGTGCTACACGCAGGCCGGCGAGCGCCGCGAGGTTACCGTGCGCATCCGCCGCAACACCACCGGCGGTCTCGGAGCCACCTGGACCATCGATAAAGTCGAAGAAACCGAGCGGTAACGACAAACGGCTCAAATCCAAATCAGGATTTGAGCCGTTTATATTTGTTGATGTTGCGTAACCAACAGCGAGCGGGTCGCAAGTGCCCCAGGTTGCCGTGAAAGAGGAGCGACGCGTACTTCGGTACGCGAGCGACGGCTTGAACGGCAAGATGGGGTGCTTGCGGCCCGCGCAGCGTCGAGCAGTTACGCGGTTTGGAAAACCGCGTAACGATCTAGTCACGCGTCAGCTTGCGGTGAATACGATGCGGCTGGGCTGCGTCCTCGCCCAGGCGCTCGATGCGGTTGGCCTGATAGGCCTCAAAGTTGCCCTCGAACCAATACCAGTTGCCCGGATTCTCGTCGGTGCCCTCCCACGCCAGAATGTGCGTGGCGACGCGGTCCAGGAACATACGGTCGTGGCTAATGACCACCGAGCAGCCCGGGAACTCGAGCAGCGCCGCTTCGAGCGAGGACAGTGTCTCGACGTCGAGGTCGTTCGTGGGCTCGTCGAGGAGCAGCAGGTTGCCGCCCTGCTTGAGCGTGAGCGCCAAGTTCAGACGGTTGCGCTCGCCACCGGAGAGTACGCCGGCGCGCTTCTGCTGGTCCTGGCCCTTAAAGCCAAAGCTCGCCACGTACGCGCGACTCGGAACCTCGGTCTCGCCGACCATCATGTGGTCCAGGCCGTCCGAGACGACCTCCCATAGGTTCTTATCGGGGTCGATGCCGGAACGGTTCTGGTCGACGTAAGAAATCTTGACGGTCTCGCCCACCTCGAGCTCGCCCGAAGTCAGCGGCTCCAAACCCACGATGGTCTTGAACAGCGTGGTCTTGCCCACACCGTTGGGACCGATGACGCCCACGATGCCGTTACGCGGCAGGGTGAACGAAAGGTCGTCGATGAGCACGCGGCCATCGAACTCTTTGTGCAGATGATGGGCCTCGAGCACCTTGTTGCCCAGACGCGGGCCCACAGGGATGCGAATGTCGGTCCAGTCGAGCTTCTGGCTTGCGCGGGCCTCGGCCTCCATCTCCTCGTAGCGAGCCAGACGGGCCTTGTTCTTGGCCTGGCGGGCCTTGGGCGAGCTGCGCACCCACTCGAGCTCGGCCTCCATGCGCTTGGCGAGTTTGGCGTCGCGGTTGCCCTGCGCCTCGATACGCGCGGCCTTGGTCTCCAGATACGTGGAGTAATTGCCCTTGTAGGGATAAAGGTGACCACGGTCGACCTCGCAGATCCACTCGGCAACGTTATCCAGGAAGTAGCGATCGTGCGTGACGGCAAGCACCGCGCCCTGGTAGTTGTGCAGGAAGTGCTCCAGCCACAGGATCGACTCGGCGTCCAGGTGGTTCGTGGGCTCGTCGAGCAGCAGCAGGTCGGGAGCCTCGAGCAGCAGCTTGCACAGGGCCACGCGACGGCGCTCGCCGCCGGAAAGCACGTTGACCGGCATGTCGGAATCGGGCAACTGCAGGGCGTCCATGGCCTGGCCGAGCTTTGAATCAATATCCCAGCCGTCAGCGGCGTCGATCTCGTCCTGGAGCTTGCCCATCTCGGCCATGAGGGCGTCCATGTCGCAGTCCGGGTCGCACATCTCCTCGCCGATCTTGTTGAAGCGATCGACCTTGGCAATCATGTCGCCAAACGCCATGCGCACGTTCTCGATGACGGTCTTGTCGTCGTCGAGCGGCGGCTCCTGCTGCAGGATACCCACGGTGTAGCCGGGGGTGAGCCTGGCATCGCCGTTGGAGACCTCCTCGATGCCGGCCATGATCTTGAGCAGGGTCGACTTGCCCATACCGTTGGGGCCCACGACGCCGATCTTGGCACCGGGGTAGAAGCTCAGGGTCACGTCGTCAAGGATTACCTTGTCGCCATGGGCCTTGCGAGCCTGATACATCTGGTAGATGAACTCTGCCATTTGCCTGTTTTATCCTTTCTACCTGCTGTTTCTCTATTCTTGATTCGCTTTAGTGGAAACGAAATGAGGAAACCAGCTCTGAAACTTAACGAAAAAAGGGGCATGGTTGCCCACACCCCTAATACTACCTGGGAAAAGTCCCCCAGAACATACTACGAACTGCGTACGCTAGTTTTCCGCAACCTTAGCGAACGGCTCGCTGAGATTTGCGCCACAGCAGATACGAGTAGACGTAGACGGCTCCGACCGAACCAAACGCCAGAACCGCAATCACCGCGGCGACGACTTCATTCGAAAGCACCGCACCTGCCACGCCCATCGCAATCAGGCCAACACCCAGCACCATAAAGCAGGCACCGCCAAAGCGCTGCGTACGGCGCCAGTTCTCGGGATCGGCAAGCGCCCAAGGCGTCTTGATACCAAGCGTATAGTTCTGCTTCACACGCGGCAAGTAGTTGCCTACGCCGATGAACAGCAAACCGATAGCACCGGAAATCAGCACGTTGACCGAACCGACCGCCGGCACCACGCCCCAGACCGTAAGCTCTCCCAGCCAGCTTACGGCACACATGAACAAGGTAAAGGCGATTACGAAGCCCTGATAGAACTTGCCCGAGGTTCGATATGCCTCACCTTTGGGATCGATGCGCGGCACCACGCAGAACATTGCGAGAAGCACCAGAGGCAATGCGCCGAGCGCCGATGCCATCCAGCTGGGACCCCAACCGTCGACGGCGCCGTTCGCGCCCCAGTGCGTGGGAATCTGCCCGGGCAAGCTCGGCATCACCATGAGGTGCGCTACGACATTGGCGACGCACAGAGCGATCAGCGCAATCCACACACGCCGCGATACCCCCGTGGCGTGAATGCCCTTGTTTTCGTTATTCATCCTTATCACCTTCCGTGTTTGTAAAGCCCATAAACCAACCGATCAAGTCCTGCATGACGGTGGTATTTAAGCTGTAAACGATGTTTTGGCCATGACGTTCGTCGGTCACCAACCCGGCGTTTTTGAGCGTCGCCAAGTGATGGCTCAATGACGGCTTACTGATATCGAAATGCTCGGCAAGCTCCCCCGCCGTGCAATTGCCCTCGCGCAGCAACTCCAAAATGCGCCGTCGCGTTGGATCGGCAAGCGCCTTAAAACCCTCTCCCGGCATAAGACCTCCTTTCATCATCTCTCATGACGCGCACACTATACTCGATATTTAGATGTTTGTCTAACTATCTAATACAGGAACATCTATAGAACATTCGTTCGCCTTTAGCTACAATGGGGGATGAAGCAGATGGGCCAGCTCCCTCTATCCGAGAAGGAGATGGACTATGAGTATTGACGATGTCCTGACGTTGTTATTGCTTGTAATCGCGGCCGTGGAGCTCGGCATCCACATTGGAGGTCGAATGAAATAGCCGCCCCCGCGTAATGCGAAGACGGCCACTTCTCACGCCATAAACGTGTTTCGGAGTTGGCCAACCCGCGGCCACGGGTGCCATCTGCTTCAATCTTATGCGAATCCCCGCTTCATTTCAACATGCCCCAAGGCCTCAAATAGAATCGCGATAATACCTATAATGGCGATAGCCAAATACGTTAATTACTTCCCCATCGGAGGATATCTATGACCGAAACCGCAGTCGCCGCTCCCGTCGAGACGCGCGACACCAAGCTCGAGATTATCATGGGCCGCGAGGCGCTCGACAAGCTCGCCAATGCCACGGTGCTAGTGCTCGGCTGCGGCGGCGTCGGCTCAAACTGCTGTGAGGCACTTGCTCGCGGCGGCATTGGGCATTTTGTGATTCTAGATAAGGACACCATCGCGCCCAGCAACATCAACCGCCAGGCCATCGCATTTCACAGCACTATCGGCAAGCGCAAAGTCGACGTTATGGAAGCCATGATCCACGACATCAACCCCACTGCCACCGTCATCAAGCGCGCTGAGTACCTCCTGAGCGACAACATCGACGAGTTCTTCGCAAGCGTTCTGGAGCAGACGGGCGGCAAGCTCGACTACGTCATCGACGCGATCGATACGATTTCGGCCAAACTCACCGTTGCCAAATACGCCCAAGACCAGGGCATTCGCCTGGTGAGCTCTATGGGCGGCGGCAACAAGCTGCATCCCGAATGCCTGCGCTTCGCCGATATCTTTGACACGGTGCGCGACCCTATGAGCCGCATCATGCGCAAAGAGTGCAAAAAACGCGGCATCAAAAGTCTGCACGTTCTATTTAGCTGCGAGGAGTCGGTTAAGACCCAGCGCCGTGACCCCTCCAACATCCACGAGCGCACCGAACTCGGAACCGCCAGCTTTATGCCGCCCATCATGGGCCAGATGATTGCCGGCGAGGTTATCCGCCAGATCAGTGGACGCGGCACCGAGCGTGTGCGCGCCGACGGCCAACGCCTGGACTAGCGGAGTGCGCCGAGATGGAGCCCCGGTTATTTGATGCACACTGCCATCTTGATTTGATGGCTCACCCGGACGCCGTTGCCGATGAGGCGACGGCACTGGGCTTGGGCCTATTTGATTGCGGCGTCGATCCACGTGACTTTTCGGCCGCAAACGAGCGCGCCCATCGCCAACCAAGCATCATCGCCGGCATTGGGCTTCACCCCTGGTGGCTTGCCGACGGTCGCTGCGGTCCTGCCGAAATCAATCTGCTTTGCGAAGTTGCAGCCCAAGAGCGCTACATCGGCGAGGTGGGACTCGACTTTTCTGCGCGCTTTGCCGGAAGCGAGCCGCTGCAAACACAGGCACTTGACCGGCTCTGCGAGGCTCTCGCGCAACATCCTCTTACCGGGCGTGTGATATCAATTCACGACGTTCGTTCGGCAGGAGCCGTACTGGACGTCCTCGAATCGCATGGACT
The DNA here is from genome assembly GCA_900554325.1 of uncultured Collinsella sp. Taxonomy (GTDB): domain Bacteria; phylum Actinomycetota; class Coriobacteriia; order Coriobacteriales; family Coriobacteriaceae; genus Collinsella. The sequence goes on along the minus strand of USHA01000013.1, from coordinate 19,733 downwards.
ACTCATCCCAAACCCCGACTCCCCCGCTATCATCTTCCACTGGTTTAGCGGTACTTCGGACGAACTCGTCCGCGCGCGTAATGCGGGCTGTTATTTTTCCGTGAACGAGCGGATGCTCGCCACCAAGCGCGGTCGCGAATACGCCCGACAGATCCCACTCGATCGTTTACTGCTCGAGACCGATGCGCCGGCGGAGGCAAACACCGAAACAAGCGCACAGTCGCTTATCAGATCGCTCACATGGACCTCAGAACGCATCGTCTCACTCAAAAACCGCGACGCAGAGTGCATCGAGTCGGCAGTTTTAGCAAATGCGCACTCTGTTTTTGACCTTCGCTAGCCCCGGTGGACAAAAAATGCCAGATATGAGTACTGTTGCAAATCCAGTCACATTATTTTACGGCAAAATAGTGCCTTGATAATGTGCAGCTATCCATTATCAAGGCACTTTAAGGTGGTTAAAGTCATTTTTAGCAGGTTTTAATCGCTCGCAGACACCCAACTAGGCCCTCAAAAGCTAAATTTCGCTGTTACTAAATTAGTGACAGTACTCATATTTAGCATTTTTTGTCCATGGAGTCCCGGGGAGGCGACAATTCGACTCCCCGGGACTGCTCGCCTATTCGGAAATCGGCGCCCCATGGCCCCAAGAGCCTTCCATGCCGCATACGGTCGAAGCAAACCCCGCCGCAAAGTCGAGTGCACGCTCGATGGCCTCGACGCCATCCTCGCCACGCTTGGCGGAATCGAGATAGCACATCAAGAACGAAGTCAGAAACGAGTCACCCGCACCCATAGTGTCCTTCATTTCCGTTACCGGTTTAGCCAGTTGGCGGTAATAACGATCGCCATCATAGGCAATGCAGCCCTCAGCGCCAGCCGTTGCCGATACAAAACGCGGACCTAGGCTCTTCACCCATGCCAGACGCTCGCGAATCTCATCCTCGCTCGCGGCGTCTGCCGCGCTAAAGAATGCGAAGTCAACGTAGGGAGCAATCTGCTCGTAGTACTCGTCGGTCGAATCGTCCGAGAAGTCAAACGAAACCGTGATGCCCGCGGCCTTCAACTTGGGAAGTTCGCGCTCGGTAAAGCAATAGTTGCCCGAGTGGACTACGTCAAACTGCTTCATGTACGCAAGGTCAAAGCGATCGAGCACATAGCGAGCATCACCACGGATGCCACCCTCATTGGAGCCAAGGAAAACACGGTCGCCGTTAACGACGGTCACGCGCGCAGCACCATTCTCACCGATGAGCTGCTTGCATTTGGCTAGTTCAACGTCCTCATCTTCAAGACTCGCAATCACGTGCTCGGCAGCAGCGTCATTACCAAAGATGCCCATATACGCGGAGCGCGCGGCTCCGCATTTCTTGGCATACACGGCAAAGTTCACCGCATTGCCACCCGGATACATCGTGCGAATATGCTCGTAGCGGTCGACGACGTTGTCGCCAAACCCCAGTGCGCTCACGTTAAATGCCATAGCGCGCCCCTCTCTTATGCCAACGGAACCACTGTTGTGACAGCAGTACCGCCCAGGATCTACGCGAGTTCCAGTAGCTCCGGCAGCTGGTCGATAATCTTGTCCGCGGCATCCTGGCTAAAGCCAAAGCGCTCCTCGCGCTTGGCAATGACCGTCAGGCCGGCTCGCTTACCCGCGGTAATGCCCGGAACGGAATCCTCAACGCAGCAGCAGCGATTCGCGGGCAGCCCCAGCAGGTCCAGCGCATGCAGGTAGATGTCGGGCTCGGGTTTGCTCTCCTTAAACTGCTCGCCGCTCACCACATACTCAAAGGCATCCGACAGCCCGCATGCGTTGAGCACTTCCTCGATGCTAACCATGGGAGACGAGCTGGCAAGCGCCACGCGAACGCCACGGCGCGGCAGCTCTCGAATCGTATCCACGGCGCCTGGGTTAATCAAAGCCTGATAGTCGCGCGGACGCTCATGCGCCCACTCGTCCCAACGGGCCAACGCTTCCTCGCCAGTGAAGTGCCCCTTACCGGCGCGCTCAAACCAATCGACCAGCATATGCAGGAAGAACTGATGCGAGGTACCGACCTGCCCATTCAACTCCTCTTGAGTCAGATTAAGCCCAAGCTCCTTGGCAAACGCGGCAGTCTCGCCCAGGTAGTAATACTCGGTATCGACAATGACGCCGTCCATGTCAAAGATAACGGCGTCGAACGGAAATGCGGACACGGCACCCTCCCTAACAAAAGGGCGCCTGCAAGCAGGTGCCCAAACCATGCATTATCGGCGATTCTAACCCAGCAGCTTATCCAGCGCCATTGCAATACCATCTTCGTTGTTATCGGCGGTCACCATCTGGGCCACAGCCTTGACCTCATCGACGGCGTTGCCCATGGCAACACCGGTTCCGGCCCACTCAATCATGGACTTGTCGTTCTGGCCGTCGCCAAACGATACGACCTCACTGGCATCGATGCCGAGCTTGGGCAGGGCACCCTCGAGCGCACGGGCTTTGTCGATACCGGGCGCCGTGTACTCAAAGTACCAGTCGGCCGTAAACATGCCCGAAAGCGTCTGCTTAAAGGGCGCATACATCTCCTCGTAATGCGCCTGCAGGTAGGCCGGATCGCCCGCCGTCAGCAGCTTGTCCACGGGATAAGCATCAGCAACCTCATGCAGGCTCTCGACCTCGCGGATCTTAAGATCGCACGCATCGCGCTCGTATTTGACGATGTTTTTCTGCGAGCCGTCAGGCAGCGTGATCATGCAGCGGTACGAGTCCTCGACGTGCAAATCGCGACCGAGCGAAATCATAGGAATCACGTCAAAATTACGCAGGTGATCAATCAGGCGATGCAATTCGTCGGCAGGCATAGCCTGATCGAACAGTACCTCGTCGGTCTGGGCATCGACGACGTGTGCGCCGTTAAAGGCAACTAGCAGACCGTCATGGTTTTGGAGGTCGAGCTCCTGCGCCAAGGCGTGGAGCCCCCATGCGGGACGGCCCGAAGCCAAAATGAGCTTAATGCCCGACTCCTGCGCCGCGAGCAGCTTCTCGCGCGTACGCGGGCTAATCACTTTCTGATCGTTGGTGAGCGTACCGTCGATATCCATCGCGATGGCTTTGATTGCCATATATGCCTCCCTGTCATTGAACAACCTTGTCTGAGCCATCATACAGAACACCCATCGCGACTCCGTTTACAACGGGCAAAAAGTCATATTGTCTCGAACATGAACGGCGTGTGGTCGTGAAGCTTTATCGCTCAGGTCAAATACGTCTGCTAGCGACGCTCATCCGTCGGTGCGCCCTCGACGATCGCGATGCCCGCCGATGCACCTAACGCGCTGGCGCCGGCCTCGATGAATGCGCAAGCCTCTTCGTAATTATGGATACCGCCCGCCGCCTTGATTGCCACGGCATCGCCGAGCACCTCGTGCATCAGCCGCACGTCCTCGAGCTTAGCACCGCCAAAGCTTCTGCCGGTCGATGTCTTAAGGAATCCCGGCTTGGCCTCCAGCGCGATCTCGCATACACGGCGCTTGGCGGCGTCGTCGCCGTCCAGCTTGCACATCTCGACGATTACCTTGTCAGTGATGCCATGCGCGCGACAAAAATCAGCAATGGTAGTCATCTCGCGCTCGATGGCATCAAAATCGCGGTTCTCGATTGACCCCTGATTCAAAACGTAGTCAATCTCGGTAAAGCCACACGCAGCGTATTCCTCAAACCTCGCAAGCTTCTCCTCAAGCGTCATAGTGCCCTGGGGAAAGTCGATAGCGCCGGCAAGGATGATGTCAGAGCCCTCGAGCATGGCGCGGCCCGTCTCGTACTCCTGCAGGTTCGCAAATACGCAGCGAAAGTTGTACTTTAACGCCTTCTCGACATACTGCTCAAACGTGTCCTCGGGGGCATCGATATAGTCGATGTATTTATTGATGGGTTTGGCAAGCGTCATGCTGGGCCTCCTTGTTCAGGGCTGGCAACCGATTCGTGGCTTCACGCGAAAAACCACGTTCAATGTACGCCCGGCATGCAAGGACAGCGTCCGCATTCCGACAAGTGGTATGAAATTAGCCGTAAACGTATAATTTACGGACAGCGAATGGCACCGCACGCGGATGCCGACAGCAAGACATCCCCCCTCAATACACCCTCATGCCCATTTAAATAGCAAGGGGCCCGTATCTGTTGGGATACGGGCCCCTTTCGGCCGTGACCTATCTCAGCAACAAAGATTACTTGCAGTGAGCGCGGTAGAACTCGATCGCACCATCTTATCCGAGCCGGGGCACGTTCGCATAGCGTGGCGCGTGACGGTTGCAAAACCACCCCATTTGAAACAAACGCAAAAAAGTACTTGCAAAGACACGTTCCGACATATAAGTTGATAAAAGACCGCCGTTGCGGTTTTAAGTAGATCGAGCATATGAAGTTTCAGTTTTCAGCGTGTAAGAGAAGGAAGATCGGCAAAGTACAACCCCAAACGCAATGACAACTTAATGAGGTAACTGCCACATGTGAGGCACCCAGGGCATTGCTGTCTCGATTTTGAGCACGATGCCTTCCGCCTTGCATGGGCCGTTCCATCCCGCCCCTGCAGCAACTGCCTCACGGGCTCATTGAAAACCGCATAGCACCCCAACGTCAGCACATCACCCACGGCAAGCACATCACTCACGACAACCAACACATCAACAAACAGCACGAACATCAACCGATTGGAGAAGCTATGACAAACCACCACGCTGAAGACGGCGATAAGAAAAGCATTCTGGATGCCCGCATTGAGCGAGCATATGCAAACGAATATGACGCCGCCTTTGCCGCCGCGACCATAAAGAACTACGCGTCGCTACCGCTCGCGACGATCTTGGCCGACCACCCTCAACTGCTGAAGCGCTGCACAAAGATCATGGGCGACCCCGACATTCGCAAGCTGACAGACCCCTATGCCCCAAAACGCGACAACGATTCGTACGTTCTTACCGTAGGCTGCCTAGCCCATATGCTTACGGCGCTCGACACGAAACTCAAGCTCGAATGGGAACCCGACGAGCGTCATGAACTCGAAAGTAAGCGGAACACCCTGCGCACCGCACTGTTCCTTCCGTTGGACGGCCTCAAGCGCTGCAACGTCGAGCTCAATACACAGGCGCGGCAAAAGCCCGGGACCACGGGGCAGAAAACTCCAAGACCCCATGCGGCCATCGTCGACCGCAACCGATATAACCGCATGACCGCGCACTTTTCCGCCGAGGGAGCAGCCATAAGGACGCTGATCGACCTGCTGTGCCTTCTGAGCATCAACGAGCTATTTGAGGGCTATCTCGCCCTTGTTCCCGCGACGGCACCCAAGTCGGTAGCAAAGATCATCGAAACCTGCAGACGCCAGTTTGAGCGCCATCGCAATGGCAGCGAGATGAACGCCAGCATCGCGCAGTACTACGCGGCTCATTACAAAAATGACGGATGTGCCCCTGTCGAGCATCAGCTGCGGCTCGCCTACACCACGCCCGTCGCAACGCTCCATCGCTTTGGAGTCCTTGGCGCTTGCGAGCCGCACGAACAGGCAGCCTGCCCCACAACCTAGCTCGATCTCAGGCTCGGACGAACCCTGTAGCCCGCCAGCCCCTCCGCGGGCAACAATCCTATTCCACAACACAACCAACAGAAAGGAGTCCTCATGGACACCAATCATTCCCCCATCATCAGCCCCCTCACCATGCGTGAATCCGCCCGAGGTATCACGCTCACCAGCATTTACGATGAGATGCTCGCCCGTCGCGAGCTCTCCGTCATGGGAAACATCGAAACCCCGATGGCCCACGACCTATGCCAGCAGATCCGCCTGCTCGATGCCACCGACCCCAGCCGCCCCATCACCATATTTGTCGCCAGCGCCGGCGGAAGCGTGCGATCGGGCCTTGCGATCTATGACGCCATGCGCCTCGCATCGTGCCCCATCCGCACCGTCTGTCTGGAATTCGCCGCGTCCATGGGCGCCGTGATCTTTATGGGCGGCGACGATCGCCGTATGGCGCCCCATGCAGAGCTCATGATTCACGACCCGCTGATCCCCCAGGGGGCAGGCGGCTCGGCACTTGCGCTGCAAGAAACCAGCCGGCGTCTCATGCAGACCCGCAAGACCCTCACGCAAATCCTCTCGGACCGCAGCGGCCTCACGCCCAAGCGCATCCAGTCCCTCACTGCAAAAGACACCTACCTTTCGGCCGAGCGCGCCGTCGAGCTCGGCTTTGCCCACGAAATCCTCTCGACCACCAAGGAGGTCGCCCATGTCTAACCTCGCCAGCCGCCTCGCCGCATCTAAGTCCGCATCGTCCACCATCCTCGCCAAGGATCGAACGCTTTCCTGCGACACCCGCCAAACGGGACTCAACAACAATGCACTTGTGATCGGCCCCTCGGGAGCCGGCAAGACCCGAAACGTCCTCAAGCCCAACCTGCTGCAAATGAACGCAAGCTACATCGTGCTCGACACCAAAGGCACGCTCTGTCGCGAAGTGGGACCCGTGCTGGCAGCCCACGGTTACCGCGTGCAATGTCTCAACTTCGCCGACCTCAACACCGTCCCGGCCCTTGCGCCCGGCATCGAGCGCTGCGGCTACAACCCCCTGAGGCACATTCGCCGCAAGGCGGACGGCAGGCCCAACCAGCAGGACATCCTCTCGGTGGCAAAGGCCATCTGCCCCATCGAGGACAACAACCAGCCTTTTTGGGATCATGCGGCGGCAAACCTGCTGTCGTGTCTTATCGCCTACGTCACCGAACAGCTACCCGCCGACGAGCAGACGATCAGCTCGGTCATCAAGCTGATCGAGCACCTGCAGGACGGTGCCACGGGTCGATTGTTTGACGACCTGATCACGACCGACCCCCAAAGCTATGCCCTCTCGCTATGGCGGCGCTACGCCATTACGCAAAATGCCGAGCGCATGCACGCGAGCATCGTCGGCATCCTTGCCGAAAAGGTCATGTGTCTGGGATTCGACGGTGCGGCACAGCTCTATCGTGAGTGCCATCAGGTGGACTTCGCTTCCATGGGACACACCCCCTGCGCCCTGTTTGTAACTGTGAGCGATATTGACCGCAATCTCGATCACCTGACCGGCCTCTTTATTTCGCAGGCGTTTATGGGCCTCATTCGTGAGGCCGATAGGCAGCCCGACGGCAGCCTGCCCGTGCCCGTGCGCTTTATGCTCGATGACTTCGCAAATCTGCAGATCCCCCAGATCGACAACGTGCTCTCGATTATCCGAAGCCGCAACATCTGGGCAACGCTGCTGCTGCAGTCGACCAACCAGCTCGATGCGCTCTATGGCGAGGCACGCGCACGCTCCATCATGGGCAACTGCGACACGCATCTGGTGCTGGCGTTCCAGGATCCCGAGAGTGCCCGGGTGTTTTCCGACCGCGCCGACGCGCTGCCCAGCACGCTCATGGCGACGCCGATCGATCGCTCGTGGCTCTTTGTGCGCGGTCGCACTCCCGAACAGGTCGAGCGCTTTAGGCTCGAAGACCATCCGCTCTACGGGGAGCTGCCCGAGGCGCAGCGAGACCATGCGGAGGCCGAGATCTAGGCGCAGGGTTCTCGCGGCGCGCGGCGCCCCAGCGATGTTCCACAAAGGCCGTGCGCCCCGGGACTACGGCAAAGCAAAGGGGCCCGCATCCGATAGGATACGGGCCCCTGACTATAAGGCGCGATGCGTTAACAGCAGCGACTACTTGCGATGCGCGCGATAGAACTCGATGAGCGCCTGGGTCGAAGCGTCCTGCTCGGCCTTGGCGGCATCGTCGTGGAAGGCAGGGGTGATCTGCTTGGCAAGCTGCTTGCCCAGCTCGACGCCCCACTGGTCGTAGGAGTCGATGCCCCAGACCGTGCCCTCGACAAACGTGATGTGCTCGTACAGTGCGATGAGCTCGCCGAGTGCGAACGGGGTCAGCGTGTCGCCAAAGATCGAGGTCGTCGGACGGTTACCCTCAAAGCAGCGGGCCGGGACGATCTGCTCGGGCGTGCCCTCGGCACGAACCTCATCGGCCGTCTTACCAAAGGCGAGCGCCTTGGTCTGGGCCAGGAAGTTGCCCAGGAACAGCTCGTGGACATCCTGGCCGCTGTCGGTCGCAGGGTTGGCGGTATTGGCGAAGGCGATGAAGTCAGCCGGAACCACCACAGTGCCCTGGTGCAGCAGCTGATAGAAGGCATGCTGGCCGTTGGTGCCGGGCTCGCCCCAGAAGATCTCACCGGTGTCGGAGGTCACGGCGCTGCCGTCCCAGCGGACATGCTTGCCGTTGGACTCCATGGTGAGCTGCTGCAGGTAGGCCGGGAAGCGGTGCAGGTACTGGCAGTACGGCAGCACGGCGTGGCTCTTGGAACCGAAGAAGTTGACGTACCAGACGTTGAGCAGGCCCATCAGCGCGACGGCATTGTTCTCGAGCGGGGTGTTGCAGAAGTACTCGTCGATGGCGTGGAAGCCCTCGAGGAACTGCTGGAAGCGCTCGGGGCCGAGCACGACGATCAGCGACAGGCCCACGGCGGAGTCAACGGAATAGCGGCCGCCAACCCAGTTCCAGAAACCGAAGGCGTTGGCGGGGTCGATACCGAAGGCTTCGACCTTCTCGAGTGCGGTGGAAACGGCGACGAAGTGCTTTGCCACGGCCTCGGCGTTCTGCTCATCGGAGCCGTCGATGGCGCCCTGAGCCTTGAGCTGCTCGAGCATCCAGGTCTTGACCTCGCGGGCGTTGGTGAGGGTCTCGAGCGTGGTGAAGGTCTTGGAGACGATGATCACGAGCGTGGTCTCGGGATCCAAGCCCTTGAGCTTCTCGGCCTGGTCGTTGGGGTCGATGTTGGAGATGTAGCGGCAGTCGATACCGGCGTCGGCATAGGGACGCAGAGCCTCGTAAGCCATGACCGGGCCCAAATCGGAGCCGCCGATGCCGATGGACACCAGGTGCTCGATCTTTTTGCCGGTAACACCCTTCCACTCACCGGAGCGCACGCGCTCGGCGAAGGCATACATGCGGTCCAGGACCTCGTGCACGTCGGCGACGACGTCCTGGCCGTCGACGATGAGCTGGCCCTTCTCGCTTGCCGGGCGGCGCAGCGCGGTGTGCAGGACGGCGCGGTCCTCGGTGGTGTTGATGTGCTCGCCGGAGAACATGGCGTCGCGGCGCTCCTCGAGCTTCACCTCGCGGGCAAGATCGCACAGCAGCTTGACGGTCTCATCGGTCACCAGGTTCTTCGAAAGATCGAAGTGCAGGTCACCGGCGTCAAAGCTCAGCTTGTTCACGCGGTCGGCGTCAGCAGCGAACCAGGCCTTGAGGTCGATACCATCGGCCTCAAGCTTCTCCTGATGAGCCTCGAGTGCCTTCCAAGCGGCAGTCGACGTAGCATCGATAGGTGCGGCAACAGTTGCCATAGAGTCCTCCTCAGCATACGGGCGCACGCCTCCATGCGCCCGGACATTCAGATGCCACTATTCTAGCGCAGGTCAAGACTACAATCAGCGAGCGTTGCCAATCGGCCCCCAAACGGTAACCGATTAAAAAGGGACAGGCTTATTTTGGCAGGTCAAACGCTTTACCAACCAAAAATAACCCGTCCTTTTATGGCAAATATTAGGCCGCGGCGCAGATGCTACCGAGCAACTCACGCAGAGGAGACCCGATGCCCTCCAGCAGTTCGGGCGCGATAATGGCAAAAACGGGAACCTCACCGGTGCCCACGACAGCAGGCGCCTTGCCCTCCGAGAGAATGCATCCATAAGGGACAAAACCGTCTTCGCCGGCATCGAGCGCCGCCATGCGACGGGCGAGTTCGCGTGCAAAGCCAGCAGTATCGGCATCGCCGATCGCCAGGACAAAGTCCACGCCTTCGTCGGTCGCCAGGGCCACGGCTTCGTCGATCAGTTCGTCTCCCCCGTCGCCCCCAACCGAGCCGCAGCGGAAAAGCACACGCTCGAGTAGGGCTCGATCAAGCGAGCCAAGTGCCGCCGAGACAAGCTCATCGCGCGTATGCTTGTCACCGCCCAACACGACCAGCGCCTTGGTGCCACCGTAGTGAGCGACCAATCGTCCGCACCAGCGAGCCACGTCTCCATCCACAACAAGGCGCGTCGGCATACCAAACCCGTAATTGACCATCTTTCCCACAACCCTTCCGTGCGTATAGGCGGTATCGATCGTTAGGCTCATGCTACGAAGCGAGCTTTTCCGAGCTGTTTCGCGCTCTTTAGAGCTGCGTTAAAACCCGATCCAACCGCACGACCATACCTACCAAAACAAACCAGTCCCTTTTTGACAGGTTTTGACGATGTCCGGATGAGCGGGTATTATCGAACAGGTATTCGATAAGAACATGTGTTTGATGGGAGGCTCGGATGGCGCACGAGCAGCACACCTATATCTGCATCGACCTCAAGACGTTTTATGCCAGCGTCGAGTGCGTCGACCGTGGGCTCGATCCGCTCACCACCAACCTGGTCGTTGCCGACGAATCGCGCGGACGCACGACCATCTGCCTTGCCATCACGCAGGCCATGAAGGACCTCGGGATACACAATCGCTGCCGTCTGTTCGAAATTCCCGATGGCATCGACTACATCACGGCCGTACCACGCATGCAGCATTACATGGAGGTGTCGGCGAAAATCTACGGTATCTATCTGGAATACGTCAGCCCCCAGGACGTGCACGTCTACTCCATCGATGAGTGCTTTATCGACGTGACGCCCTATCTGGACCTCTATCACACAGATGCGGAAGGGTTCGCCTGCACGCTGCGCGACGAGGTCCTCGCGCGCACCGGCATCACGGCGACGGTCGGCATCGGCCCCAACCTATTCCAGGCCAAGGTAGCGCTCGACATTACCGCCAAGCACGTACCCAGCCGCATCGGCATACTCGACGACGAGACCTTTCGCAAGGAGATCTGGCCCCATCGTCCCATCACCGATATCTGGGGCATCGGTCCCGGCGTGGCAGCCCGCCTCGAGAAATACGGCGTCTACGATCTGATGGGCGTCGCGGCGCTCGACGAAAACCTGCTTTACGACGAGCTCGGCGTCAATGCCGAATATCTCATCGACCATGCCTTCGGGCGCGAGCCGACAACCATCGCCGATATCCAAGCCTATCGCCCGCAAGCAACTTCGACCACCACAGGACAGGTGCTCTCGAAGGGTTATGCCTACGAACAGGCCTATACCGTCTTGCGCGAGATGGTCGACAACGCCGTTTTAGACTTGGTCGATAAGCACGTGGTCTGCGACAGCATCTCGCTCTTTGTGGGCTACGCGAGCGAACGCGCCGACATACGCCGCCTCGACGCCAGCGGTACAGCGCAGTATGTGGACGGATGCGGGCACCTGCGCTCGAGCACATCGAGTATCGAACCCACCGCAACCGCCGGCCCCGAGCTCGCGCCCCGTGCGCCCAAGCCCGTCCAGCGCGATGACGAACGGCGTCGCCTGGTGCGCGAAGCGCAGGCAATCGATGGCATCTTTGTGGGAGAGCATGGCGGCAAACCGCGCGGTGGCTATGCCGCACTCTTTGCGCACTCTAACGCCTCGCGAAAGCTGCCCGAGCGTACCAATTCGTTTAAGAAGATCATGGGCTATTTCGATGAGCTCTGGGCGCAGACTGTCGATCCCAAACGACCGGTCAAGCGCATCAACCTGGGATTTGGCAACCTCATGCCCGAGGAATTTGCCACCATCGATCTATTCAGCGATATCGAGGCCGATGAGCGCGAGCGCGACCTGGCGCGCGCCGTCCTGGCCGTGAAAGGCAAGTACGGCAAGAACGCGCTCGTCAAGGGATTAAGCTTTACCGCCGGCGCCACCGCGCGCGAACGCAACGAACAAGTTGGAGGACACCGTGCCTAAACCCAAACAACAGCCCGTGCGCCCGCCGACCGCCTTCGAGCGCCTGGCGGACCCCGAGGGCAGACGCCGCGCCGCCGACCCCAACCTCACTGCCAACGGTGCCGTGCGCGCCAACCGCGCCGCACAGTTTATGCCCTTTGCCGCCCTCACGGGATACTACGAACTCGTGCGCAAGCAGGAAATCACCGTCGAGCCAAAACGTGAGCTCACGGAAGAAAAAGCCCTCGTGCTTTCTAAAAAACTCGAGGGTCTCAAACGTGGCGACTTGGTTCGTGTCACCTATTACGATACATACGGCTATCGCAGCCGCACCGGCATCCTCGACGAGGCGCTCCCCGCCTTCAAGCTCCTCAAGCTCCGAGACATCGCCATCGACTTCGACGACATCCAAGACATCGAACTGCGCGGACGAGCCTAGCCAAGGAAGCGCATCCAGAGCGACGCTTACAGCGTCATGACGTAGTAGCCCGCGTCTTTCACGGCCGTCTCGAGGACATCACGATCCACCGGCTGCTTAGAGCGCACGCGTGCCGTGTGGTCCGCATACGTCACCGTTGCCCACACGCCATCCAGTGCATTGAGGGCATTGGCTACGTTCTGAGCGCAGCCGTCACAGCTCATGCCGCCGATGAGCAGCTCATCGCTATAGGGATAGTGTGACGCATCGGTATCCACCACAACAACCTTTTTGGCCTTCTTGCCGCTCGCACCATCGCTGCAACAACTCTTCCCGTGTGTCGAAGCGGCAATGCGACGCAGTCCAAAAAACATGCCGACGGCAATGACGGCCAGCACGATGAGATTCGCAGGGCTGAGCAAGTCACTCATGCGTTCCCCTTTCAAGTAGCCCTATCTAGATACCCCCATGGGGTGTCCCCATCTTAACCCAAAATCATGTCTGTTCGGTCAATTAGTTTCCCTCTTCAAACTTTTTGTTGACCATGGCTTACTTTCGTGTATAAGTTTTCCTAGGCTAACAACTGAGGACCCGAAAGGGGCATCGTGACTCGAACCATTGACATCCCAACATACCAAACGGCTGTCGTGCGCAACTGCTCCCCTACGCTCGCAGGTATCAAGCCGGCTTCGCTCTTTACCTATCCCGGCGTTTACGCCAACCAAAACGGAAAACCCAGCGCCACCCATATCGAAGAGCGACGCTCTCGCCTGCTCGCCGTCATAGCCCAATGCAACTGCGAGCTCCAGCCACTCGGGATCCATATGAGCGTTTTGGTCTGGCGCCCCTGCGGAGCGCTCATCTATGTGTACCGCCCTGCGGACCTCATGCGATACCTCTCCGACCCCCGTGCCACGACGGCGCTAGCCGCCGAAGGTTACGATGTCCACAACCTGCCCGCATCCCTGGTGCATCTCGCCGCTCGCATCACGCTGGCAAGCAGCAATGCCGCAGAAAGCGCCTATGACGGCAGCGTCTGCGCACTCGCGCGAAATAGGCACTGCGATACGGGGTGCATATGCGAGTTCCCCCACGAAATTGGCTATTTTTTGGGCTATCCCTACGAAGATGTCCATCAGTTTATCGTCCAGCACGGCGAAAACTATAAGGTCTTTGGCGCATGGAAGGTATACACAAACGTTGAGCAGGCGCTCACGACCTTCGATTCCTATCGCGCATGCACGCAATACCTTACCTACATCTATCAACAGGGCTGCACCCTGGGACAACTTGTCCAGGCAACCCGATAGAGCATACAAAACGCGGCCGCACGCCGCACAACCGAAAGGAAAACATATGAGCAAGATCGCCGTCGTCTATTGGAGCGGCACGGGCAACACCGAGGCCATGGCAAACCTCGTTGCCGAAGGTGCAACCGATGCCGGCGCCGAGGCAGAGGTCATCTCCTGCGCCGACTTCTCCGCAGACAAGGCCGCTGGCTATGACGCTATCGCCTTCGGCTGCCCCGCCATGGGTTCCGAGGAGCTTGAATATGATGAGTTCCAGCCCATGTGGGATGAGGTCAAGGAGACCCTCGGCGACAAGAAGGTCGTCCTCTTTGGCTCTTATTCGTGGGCCGAGGGCGAATGGATGGACAACTGGAAGGCGGACGCCGACGAGGAGGGCGTCAACGTCGTCGATTCCGTCATCTGCTACGACGCCCCCGATGATGAGAGCGAAGCGGCCTGCCGCGCCCTTGGAGCCGAGCTCGCCTAGCGGCAATGAGCTCCGCCCGCAACGCGCATTGCAACAAAACACATTCGCGTCCCAACAAAAACGGGAGCCGGATCACATCCGGCTCCCGTTTTCTGCTATGTCAGTCATATAAAGCGGCTACGAGATATTGCCCAAGAACGCCTTGGTGCGCTCGCTCTTGGGGTGGTCGAAGACCTCGCTCGGCGTACCCTCTTCCACAATGACGCCGCCGTCCATAAAGACGACGCGGTCGGCGACATCGCGGGCAAAGCCCATCTCGTGCGTCACGACGATCATGGTCATACCGTCGTGCGCCAGGTCGCGCATGACGCCCAGAACGTCGCGCACGAGCTCAGGGTCGAGCGCCGAGGTGGCCTCGTCAAAGAGCATCACGTGCGGGTTCATCGACAGGGCGCGGGCGATGGCCACGCGCTGCTGCTGGCCGCCCGAGAGCTGGCTCGGCATAAAGTCGATGCGCTCGGCCAGGCCGACCTTGGTCAGCTCCTCGACGGCGATCTTCTCGGCCTCTTCCTTGCTGCGCTTGAGCACCTTTTGCTGCGCAAGCATGACGTTCTTTTTGACCGACAGGTGCGGGAACAGGTTGAACTGCTGAAACACCATGCCCAGGTGCGTGCGCACTTTGTTGAGGTCGACGCCCTTGGCACACACATCCACGCCCTCGACGACAATCGAGCCGCTCGTGGGATGCTCCAGGCGATTGATGCAGCGAAGCATCGTCGACTTGCCCGAGCCTGAGGGGCCCAAGACCACAACGACCTCACCCTTGTGCACATCCAGATCGATATCGCGCAGGACCACGTTGTCCCCAAAGGCCTTCTGGAGGTTCTTGATGCTGACGACGACCTCGTTCGAGTTATTGGTTTCGCTCATGATAGGACCTCCTTACAGACCGGCGATGTGATCGGCGGGCGTCGCGACAACCTGTCCGGCGCTCTTGGCGGGACGCTTCTTCTTGGTCTCGGCCGTGCCCAAAAGCCTCGCCTCAAGACCGCTCACCAAGCGAGCGAGCGGCAGGGTGATGACCAGATAGAACAGGGCGGCAACCACGTACGGTGTAATGGAGCCCGTCGTGGCCACGATGGTACGGGCGTTCATGACGATCTCGACCACACCCACGGCGGCAAGCAGCGACGTATCCTTGTAAAGCAAGATAAACTCGCTGGTCAGCGTAGGCAAAACATTACGGAACGTCTGCGGAATCATGACATAGAGCAGCGTCTGGAACGCGTTCATGCCCAGCGAACGCGCAGCCTCGTTTTGGCCCTTGGGGATCGATTGAATACCGGCACGGAAGATCTCGCATAGGTACGCAGACGAGTTCATGGCCATGACGATAACGCCAAGCACGTAGTCATCAACCTTGACGCCGGCCAACGGCAGACCGAAGAACGCGATATAGATCTGCAGGAACGCCGGCGTACCGCGGATGATATTCACATAGATGCCGGCGAGGCAGCGCAGGATGCGCGACTTGGAGATGCGCATGAGCGACAGGGCAAAACCGAAGGGAATTGCCAGCGGAAACGCCACAAGCACGATCGAAAGCGACATAAGGAAGCCCTTAAAGACGATCGGCAGGCTTTGGACCAAAATGACCGGGTTCAAGAACAGGCGCAGGAACATATTGGAGTTCCAGGCCTCGACCCACGGCTGCTCCTTAAGATCGGCCAGGAAGTTATCGAAGGCCGTCACGCCCTTGATCTCCACCGACGGAATCTTGGAGATCTTCTTGGTCGAGCCATCGGCCAAAGTGTAGGTGCCGCTAAAGGCCTCATCGCCGCCCTCGACGGGGAAGGTCACGCCGTAAACCTCGACACGGAAAAAGCCGCCGGCAGGCGCCGTCTCGCCAAAGTCAATCTTGAGCGTCTGGCCATCAGCCTTGCACGTGGGTTTCATGGGCGTACGATCCATGAGGTCCTCGCCCGAGAGCATCGTCAATCGCGTGTCATCGGTACCAAACGTCGTGCCGTCGACAAACGTCAAAGAAAGACCGCTCAGCTCCTCGTCGGCATCGGCCTGGACCTCCCAGGTAATGCGCGTCTCGGTACCGCCGACCACAGCGCTGCCCGAACCGGTGTTGGGTCGGGCGGTAATCTTTGCGGTCTCAAGCGCCTGGGCGGTCGTGGGCGCATATGCCCCCACACACACCAGCGCAAGCGCCACGGCCATGACGCAGACTAGCTTTTGGAGCAAGGCGGGCAGTGGAAAACGCTGCTCCGCGGCCCCTTTGTTCAGTCGAGACAAGGTGGCTCCTATCGTAGAAGTTGCCGGCAAAACGAGACGGAAATACTCTCCGTCAAGAGAAGCGCAAAGGCCCTCTCCGCCAAAACGGAAAGGGCCCGTGAGCAATCAAGTAGCTATTTTACTTGATGTTGTACTTAGCCATGAGGGCGTCAACGGTACCGTCGTCGGTCAGGTCCTTGATGGCCTGGTTGATGTCGTCCTTGAGCTTGGTGTTGCCCTGGTTGATGGCGATGGCGTACTCCTCGCCGGTGCTAATCTGCTTAATGGTCTGGCAGGTGTTGAACTGCTCGGCGGTCAGCTGGCTGGCAACGGAGCGGTTGGTGACTACGGCGTCGCCCTTATCGGACTGCAGGGCGCTGAAGCACTCGGTGGCGTCCTTGTAGGGGACAATCTTGGCCTTGGGGAAGTTCTCCTGGGCAAAGGACTCGGCGGTCGAGCCAGACTGGACGATGATGGTAGCATCGGCGTTGTTGAGCTTCTCGCTGTAGTTGTCGGCCGTGATGTCGGCGTTATCGACCTTGGTCACGATAGCCTGATCGTCCATGTAGTAGGAATCGGAGAAAGTGACTTCTTTCTCGCGCTCGGGCGTGTCGGTGATAGCCGCGATGGAGACGTCATATTTGGCGCCCGAAGCGACGCCCGGAACCAGCGTGTCAAAGTCATTGTTGACATACTCGACATCCAGGCCCAGCTTGTCGCCGATAGCCTTGATGAGTTCAAGGTCAAAGCCCTGATAATCGCCGTTGTCATCCTTGTACTCAAACGGAGCGTACTCGGCAGAGGTGCCGACGGTCAGCGTACCGTCCTTGACGAGCGCGTACTCCTTGGAGCCGTCGACCTTCTCGACCTTAGCGTCGTCAGAGCTGCTGGAACCGGCATTAGAACCAGAGGTGGCGTTGGACGAGCCGCAGCCCGTCAGAGCGAGGGCGAGCGCCATAGCACCCGTGGCGGCAAATGCGCCAAGCTTCTTCAGCTTCATAATCAGTCTCCTTCCAATGACCCCACGTGATTCAGAGGTCTGCAAAAACTGAGGGTTATTATGCACCCGCTTGGAAGAATCTGCAATTAGAAAACTGATTGAAACAAACCCATAACGTGAATGGAGCGTCCCACTTTATGGCAGCCATTACTGCTGCAATGACCTTAACAGTTTGATTTCAGCCGCATAACCTGCAAGTTCGTTCGGTGTCTCCAAAATGAATGGCAATGCGCGCAAGCGACCATTCGATACAATATTCTGCATAACCTGCATACCGCCACCAAATTCCTCGCTGCCAAGGTATCCCTTGCCGATGCACTCGTGACGATCTTTATGGGCGCCACAAGGGTTCTTCGAATCGTTGATGTGTACGGCATGCAGACGATCGATACCCACCACGCGGTCGAATTCGTCGAGTACGCCGTCCAGATCATGGATGATGTCGTAGCCAGCATCGCTCACATGGCAGGTGTCCAAACAAACGCCCAGCTTATCGGACAGCTCTGGGCACTTGGCGGCAACGCCCTCGATAATGCACGCCAGTTCTTCAAAGCTACGGCCCACCTCGGTGCCCTTGCCGGCCATGGTCTCGAGCAATACCGTCGTCTGCTGTCCCTCGAACATCACCTGGCACAGCGTATCAACAATCATCTGAATGCCGACGTCTGCCCCCTGTCCTACATGCGCACCGGGATGAAAATTGTAGTAGTTGCCGGGCAGTGCTTCCATGCGCCGTAGGTCCTCTGCCATGGCCTCCAGGGCAAACTCACGCGCCCGCTCTTTGGCTGAGCAGGGGTTATAGGTATACGGGGCATGAGCCACGAGCGGGCCAAAGTCGTTTTGCGCCATAAGCTCGCGCAGAGCCGCCACGTCATCCATGTCAAGGTCTTTTGCCTTGCCACCGCGCGGGTTGCGCGTAAAGAACGCAAAGGTATTGGCACCAATGGACAACGCCGTCTCCCCCATTGCCCGATAGCCCTTCGTCGTCGAAAGATGGCATCCGATTGTCAGCATCTCCAGCTCCCCCTCATCAGTTGCGGTGAAATACGGTCTATTGGTGCCCTATTTTGGCGCAAACAGACCGTATTCCACCGCAAGTTATAAAAGGGGCATCAGAGATGTGGGCCGCCAGGCACCACGGGCGCCGGCGCCATGATCCCCTACGTGTCAGCGCCAAGTCCTAGAGGGCTAGACGAATCGCATCGATGATGTGTGCACAGCGCTGCGTGGCGGCAAGGGGCATGACGGGACTCTCGAGTTTCCCCGCCTGAATGAGCCGCGTCGCATGCTGGATTTCGCCGTAGAAATCATCGATCTCAAACGGGGCATTTATTTCTAGCGTTCGACCGTCGGAATACTTCACATGGGCGAGCTCGGGGCGATGGAGACGCTCGATTTCCAACGAGCCTCGCTCACAGGCAATCGTTAAGCGGCTTTCATATGTTGCTTTGCCGTCGCACACCATATGAATGGGTATACCGCCGACGCTCATACGGATCTCGTCGGCCCAATCGACGCGGCCGCCCGATACGTCACGCCAGCGAACTTCACGGGACGAAACCTCGCACGCGCCCGCGAGCAAATCCTCAAACCAACCGACCGCATAACAGCCCATGTCATATAGACAGCCGCCCTGCAACGGATCAAGCAGATAGCCCGAAGGAGACTCGCCGTAATCGAGCTTTTGCACGCTTTCAATCGAGACAATACGGCCAAGCTCACCCGACGCAAGCAAGTCTTTCACGCGAGTGTGCATCGGGCAAAACCGATTCTTCATCGCCTCCATAAACAGCACGCCGCGCTCGCGAGAGGTGGAGGCAATCGAGAGAGCCTCTTCCTCACTCAAAACGGCCGGCTTTTCGCACAGCACGGCCTTTCCGGCGCACAGCGCGCGACAGGCCCAACGCGTATGCATGCCATGCGGAAGAGCCAAGTAGATTGCGTCGACATCGGGGTCGGCAATCAGCGCGTCATAAGCCGCATCGCCGTTATCGTCGACCGAGACATGGCCATGCGCAGCATCGATCGAAAACGCTCGGCAAAATTCCTCGACATGTGCAGGAGTGCGGCCGGCCGCAGCCACCAGCCGTGCCCCATCGACCTTCTTGAGAGACGATGCAAATCGATGAGAAATGTGCCCAGCGCCCAAAATGCCCCAACGAACCTCACGCGAATCATTACGTAAACCTCGGTCACCCACGATAGCCTCCCATCAGTTGCGGCGAAATAGTTCCTGCTACCGCCCTATTCTGCCGCAAACAGGAACTATTCCATCACAAGATATAAAAGGGTCATGAGGAGCGTGTTTTGCCGAAGACTTTAAGCATGGCCGTTACGGGGCCCGGCTGGAAGCGTCGGCGCACGTCATCGAGACGCTCGGGGATATCGATATGCTGCGGGCAGTGACGCGCGCATTTGCCGCACTTGACGCAATTGCTCACCAGCTTGGGCTCGCTCGTG